>NZ_JBSFHA010000052.1:0-81415 GCF_053596855.1 Streptomyces sp. NPDC001617 | reverse complement strand
CGGTCTGCGCGAGCTGGAACTCGACCGCCGCGGATCCATCGTCATCGAACCGGTCGAGATGGCGTTCTCCGGTACAGCGGCCGAAGCCGAGCAGCGGGAGCTCGGGGCGCTCGCGCACGCGCCGGTCTGGGAGGAGGTCGAAGCGCGGATTCGCGCCGAGGGCACCTATCTGCCGAGTTTCTACGTCTACCTGGTCATCGCAGGCGTCATCGGGGCGGTGGGAATCGTCACCAACTCCCAGATCCTGATCGTCGCGGCGATGGTCGTAGGACCGGAATACGGCGCCATCACCAGCGTCGCGCTGGGCATCGACCGCGGCAACGGCACCAGGATCCGCCAGGGCTTGTCCGCCCTGACCGTGGGATTCCTGCTGGCCATCCTCGTGACCTTCCTGTTCTCCTGGGCGGTGCGGGGCCTCGACCTCCAGCCCAAGGCATTCGAGCTGGGCTTCAGGCCCGTCTCCACGCTGATCGACGCTCCACCGCTGCCCGGGCCGGGGGACACCGTCGTCCTGCTGGCCCCCGGCGGGCGGAGAGGCCGACCCGAGGTCTGAACCTGACCGGACAGCCAGGACGGGCTCGGCGCCGGCGAGGCTTCTCCTCGGAGTGGATGGCGAGGGGCCCCTGCGTGAGCCAAGGGGAACGCAGGGGGAACATGGCGTACATCGGTGCGTGCGGTGACGGACGGCGTGGCGCGGCTGGCCGGTGTCTCGAAGCAGACCGACTCGCGGGTGCTCCACGACCATCCGGCCGTCCGTCCCGAAACGCGGGAGGCAGCGGCGGGAGCCATGCGCACGCTCGGCCCCTGCCGGAGCCGGGCACACGGTCCCTGGCCGGCGGCTGAACCAGGATGCTCGGCGGCATCACCTTCGACGCGGCACGCTACGGTCCCGCCTCCGTTCTGACCGCCGTCAACACCGCAGCCCAGGAAGCCGGCTACCTGGTGAGTCGGCGATGGGAGCGCCGACTCCGGATATGTGCGGGGCCGACAGCCGACGGGGCGCCCGGACGGCACCGGGGTGTTCGTCTCCAACGACCGGATGACGTTGTCGTCGGCTACGACGGCATCCCCGAGACCGCCCATCTGCTGCCCCTGCCGGCCGACTCACCGAGGCTCCCTCACCGCCCGTCAGGTTCGTGCGCCGAGACGGGGATGGTCTCCTTGCGGAAGAAGTTGGGACGGATCCCCTGGTACACCAGCATCAGGACGGCGCCGAGCAGCAGCGCGCCGATACCGGTGATGAAGACGCCGCCGAGCTGCCAGTGCGGCGGGAACGGCAGCGTCCACGAGGTGCTTCCGTAGTCCGAGGCGGAGTACACGACGCAGGCGTTGATGAAGAAGTAGAGGAGCAGGACGCCGCCGAGCCCGGGCATGATGCCCTTCGTCCACAGGTCGCGCGGGCTGCGGGTGAGGACCTTGCGGTAGTACCAGACGCAGGCGAACCCGGTGAGCCCGTAGTAGAAGGCGATCATCAGGCCGACCGAGCCGATCGAGTCGGCCAGGACGTTCTCGCTCACCCGGGTCAGCATGACGTAGAAGGCGATGGAGGCCAGGCCCATACCCACCGTGGACCAGGTCGGGGTGAGGAAGCGCGGGTGGATGCGGGCGAAGCGGTCCGGGATGGCCTTGAAGGCGGCCATGGAGAGCGTGGTGCGCGCCGTCGGCAGGATGGTGGTCTGGGTGGAGGCGGCGGCCGAGGTGAGCACCATCAGGATCAGCAGTTTGGTGGCGGTCTCGCCCCAGCCCCCGGTGCCGAAGACCTCGGCGCCGAGGCTGGAGAGGACGTCTCCGGAGTTGTCCGGGTTGGCGAGGCCGATGCCGTGCTCTCCGGCTCCGGCGAAGGCCTGCGCGGATGTGGTGACGAGCACGTAGACGAGCAGCAGGATGACTGTGGAGATGACGGCGGCGCGGCCCGGGGTGCGATCGCGCTCGACGGTCTCCTCGTTGACCGATACGGCGGTGTCCCAGCCCCAGTAGATGAACACACCGGCGAGCACGCTCTTGGTGAGGTCGTCGAGCGAGTTGATCTGGGCGGGGTTGAACCACGACCACCGGAGCTCCGACGAGACGCTCGGTGCAGTTCCCCCGTACACCTTGACCAGCGCGGTGATCGCCAGCAGGAAGAGCACCACGATCTCGATGGTGAGCAGCACTTTCTGGAGGTTCGCCGAGATCTCGATGCCGATGTAGCAGATCAGCGTCATCACGGCGATCCACATCACGCCGACCACGGTGACCCAGAAGGTGTCCTGCGCCAGTCCGTCCGCGCCCACCAGCTGGAAGCCGTACGCTCCGGCGATCTGGGCCAGATTGGCCATCACGATGATGTCGGCCGCGACGATGCCCCATCCGCCGAGCCAGCCGGTACGGGGACCGAACGCCCGGGAGGCCCAGGTGAAGGTGGTCCCGCAGTCGGGGTCCGTCCGGTTGAGCTCCTTGTAGCCGTAGGCGATCAGGAACATCGGGACGAAGGCGAGGACGACCACGATCGGTGACTGGAAGCCCACGATCCCGACGATGACTCCGAGGGTCGCCGCGAGGCTGTAGGCGGGGGCGGTGGAGGCCAGGCCGATCACCGTGCTGGAGAACAGCCCCAGCGCGCCGCCCTTGAGCCCCTTGTCCGTCGCTCCCGGGCCCGGCAAGGGGTGCACGGGCGGGACAGAAGGCAGGCTCATGGTGCCCTCCGAGAACGTATGGAGTACTCCGGTCGAAGAACGCGGAGCTGCTGTTCCCAGCATGAACCCGCTCACCGGCAACCGAAAGCGCGGGGCCGGCGGGGGAGCGGGGCCCCAGAGGGCCTGTGCTGAACGTGCAGGCCCGGCTCCGGGTGCCGTCGGCCCGGGGGGGGCTTCTTTGCCTCGCAAGGTCGGTGCGCTGGACGCTCCTTTGCCACCCAGCCCTGAGCTGGAGGCCCGCCCGGCTGGGGCCCGGCCAGCCGGCCGACGGGGCTTCCCTGGGGCCCGGATGGGGCCGGAAGGACAGTGAAACCCCGTGAACGATCATCAAGCCCCGGACACCCCCGTGCCCTCTGACCTGCACAGACGGTGAAGACGGGGAACGTCAGGGACGGGGCAATGATCTTGCGAGCTCGTAATGCGTAGGTCTCGGGTTCGAATCCCGAAGGCGGCTCCATGGTGAACCCCAGGTCAGACCCTTTGACCTGGGGTTTCTTGTTTTCGTTGACCTTGGAATTCGGGCCAATCGGGCACGTGTGCTCTGTGCATCGCAATGCGTAGGTCTGAGGTTCGCAGACGGTGGCGGTTCTGTCCTGCAGGGCTGTGATCTGGCCTTCAGCCTCGTGCGGCTGCTTTTCTTCGGACTGTTCGGATTGGCGTGGTGGCCATGTGGTGGCCGAGCGTGCAGACCAGCTCCCGGTCGACCGCGAAATGGGCGGTTAACGGGGCGAACGAAACGTGTGGAAGACCGACAATCGCGCGTTCAACCTGCGTCCCGGTTCGGGCGGTCGCCGGGCCCTGACGTGTTGTTGTCCTGCTTGGCTACACGCGGCTGCGTGCGGAAGAAGCC
Organism: Streptomyces sp. NPDC001617; assembly: GCF_053596855.1. NCBI lineage: Bacteria > Bacillati > Actinomycetota > Actinomycetes > Kitasatosporales > Streptomycetaceae > Streptomyces > Streptomyces sp. NPDC001617. The sequence goes on along the minus strand of NZ_JBSFHA010000052.1, from coordinate 77,890 downwards.
GTCGATGCGGACCAGGGCGGCACCAGTCGGTCACCTTCGGGGTCACAGCCCGGGTGGCTGGCGGCACCTGCACCTGCCCGAGCGCGGTGGCGATGCTGCAAGCCTGGACGGCCACGCTTTCGGCGTTCGGGGTTGGGGCGCTGGAGGAGTTCGGTGACGGCCGCTTGGTGGGTGGCGGTGCGGGGGTGGTCAGGGGGAAAGGCCGCCTGGTCGGTGACCTGGCGGCGGGTGATGCGCACCGGCACCTTCTCCCGCACCCGGTCGGCGATATGGATCCTCTCGTTCTGTGTCAGGTACAGAGATGACGAAATGAGCCTGCTCAGCCGACACCTTGCGGGCCGGCTGAGCAGGCTCATTCACTGGACGGGCTGGGCGAGCAGCCCCCGCAGTCGGCCTAGGGCGCGCTGCCGCAGCGGGCCAAGTGACCCGCGCGGCAGCCCGAGCAGCCGGCTGGCCTGGTCATAGCTCGGTGGCGGATCGGCCATCAGGACGCCCAGCAGTTCTTGGTCACGACTGGGCAACCGGCGGAAAGCGGCCAGGACTTCGGAGGCATCGGCACGTCGCAGCGCCTGCTCGTCGGGATGTTCCACCTCTCGTGCATAGGTTTCGAACAGAGAACTGTCGCCGACCGGAATGAGACGCTGATGGCGCTCGATGTGCTTGAGACACTCCCGACGGGCTGTCGTCGCGAGCCAGGCCGCCACGTGCTTGCGCTCGCGCAGCTGCGGAAGGTACTGAACGGCCCGCAGCCACGTTAGTTGGTACACGTCCTGGCAATCGGCGGGGGAGAGGCGATGCGAGCGGGCGATCGTCCACACCAGCGGTGTGAAGTGGTCGACGAGCCGGACCCAAGCCTGCTGATCCCCTCGCAGGCAAGTGGTCACCAGTTCGGCCACGTCGGCGTCGGCAGGAGCAGTATGTGCCACGTCCGACTCCCCGGATCAGCCGGACAGACGGGCGGATGGGCTGCGTACGATCAGGCAGCCGACGTTGCCATCCATGCCGACCGAGGTCACCAGGGCAACCTCGCCGTCCCCCGGCCCCTCCTGCCAGGCCGCAAGCAGCGCGGCGAGCTGGAGCGAACCGCTGGCGCTGAAGGTCTCGCCCAGCCGCTGGGTGATGCGCAACGTGCGGTCCGGCAGTGCTCCCAGAGCCCCGGCCACTCCCCGTTCCTCGATGCGCTCGAGACCGACATGGCCGCTGCATCCCAATGACACGGCGCTCACCTGGTCGGCGGACACCTCACTGCGCCGTAGGGCACGTTCGATGCAGTGTGACAACGCCGCAGCGAGGCTGCCCTGTTGCACACCGACCCCCGCTGACGAGACTTCACAGGCCAGCACCTGTGCCAACGCCGGGCGGCCGGCGGCGGCCGCATCCTCGGGCCGTTCGACCATGAACACGGCACAGCCCTCGCCCACGGCGGCTCCGCCCGACAGCGCCTTGGACAAGTGCCATCCCCAGGCGGACTGCGGGCAGAGTTCCTCCACGGCGCCCACCAGCGCTCGGTCGACGTGGCCGCCTGCGATGGCGTTGCGGGCGTAACGGATCGCGTTGAGGCTCGACAACCGGCCTCCGGCGATCGTCGCGTTGACCCCGCGCAGCTTGGAGCGTATGGCGATCTGCCCGGCGCAGCAGTTCATGACCGAGTTGGGGAAGAGGTTGGCCCGCACCAGGTACGGTTTGTCCTGGACGAGCGTGTCCCGGGAGAACTCACTGGAACTGCGGATGCTGCCCGTGCTCGTGCCGATCACCACGCCGGTGCGCGGCTTGTCGTCTTCGGCCAGTGGTACGGGCAGCCCGGCCAGCGCCCTGGCACACGCCACGAGAGCGAGCTTGGTCGTGCGGTCCAGGTGGCGGATGCCCTTGCCGCCGAGGTACTCCTCGGCGTTGAGATCGGCTACGGCGTGCAGCGCGATCGGCGGCAGATCGTCGGAGATCTGTGAAAGGTCCGCCCGCGGCGCATCGCCTGAGGGCAGGGACGGCTGCAGGGTGCGAAGCCCCTGCCCGGCCGCGGACAGCACGCCGGTACCGGTGATGACCAGGGGCGCCACGGTGGTCACTGGTGCAGTCAGGGTGCTCATGCCGCCCTTCCCAGGATGGCGATGGCGTTGTTCCCGCCGAAGGCGAATCCGTGGTTCTGCACGATGCGGGGGGCAGCCGGCCGCGCCGTGCCCGGCACCGGATCCACCCCCGGACCCAGGGCAGGGTCGGTCTCCGTGACGTTCGCTGTCGGCGGCAGGAACCCCTCGTGCAGCGCGAGGCAGCACATCAGCGCACCGAAGCCACTGGCCGCACCCATGGTGTGACCGATCGCCGACTTGATCGAACTGATCGGCGGCAGACGGTCCCCGAACACCTCCCGCACGGCCTTGACCTCGGTGGCATCGTTGGTGGGCGTCCCCGTGCCGTGTGCGCAGATGTAGTCGATCTGTTCCGGCTCCACGTTCGCGTTGCGGTGCGCGGCGCGGATGCACTCGGCGATGCTGCTCGGATCGGGGGACACCGGATGCTGCGCATCGCAGTTGACGCCGTACCCCAGCACTTCGGCGTAGATCCTGGCGCCCCGGGCCACCGCATGGTCGTAAGGCTCGAGGAAGAGGGCGACGCCTCCCTCGGCGGTCAGGATTCCGCTGCGGTGCGCATCGAACGGACGGCAGACCGACTCGGCGAGTGCGCCGAGCCGGAAGAACCCGGCGTGCGCCCACCGGTTGATGGAGTCCGCACCGCCGCTGAACATGAAGTCGGCTTCACCGCTGCGCACCATGTCATAGGCGTACCCGAGTGCGTAGTTGCTCGCGGAGCAGGCCGTGGCAATGGTCTGGGCCTCCCCGGACAGCCCCAGCTCGGCGTTGACCGCGGTGGCGATCTGGCTTGCCGGCACTTTACGAATGGCAGTGGGGTCCAGCCGTTTGAAGCTGTCCTTGACCCACTGCTCGGTGAGCTGCTCGATGACGGCGGACTCACCGCTGGTCGTGCCGATGGCCGAGCCGGTGTGCGCCTTGGCCACCAGGGCGGGGTCGAGGTCCGCGTCCTCGAGGGCCAGCCGGGCGGCGGATGCGGCGAACAGACCGCTACGGCCCCACTGTTCGGGGTCCAGGCCGCGCAGCACGCTGCGAGGCTCGAAGTCGTGGACCTCGCCGGCCATGGTGTGGGGGAAGCCGCTCGCGTCGAATCCACGGATGGGCGACACACCGCTGCGGCCTTCACGAATCCCGGCGGCAAACGTATGAGCACCGATACCCAGACTGCTGACGGCGCCGAGCCCGGTCACCACGACCCGGCGTGCGGTGGTGTCACGCATTCGGTATCTCCCAGCCGGCGTTGCGGGCAACGACGTCGTAGACGGCGGTCAGAGTGACCATCTCCGGCAGTTCCTCCTGCGGGATCGCGACTCCGAGGTCGAGTTCGATCCGCGCGAGGATCTCCAGCGCCAGCAGAGAATCCGCGTCGTGGTCGTTGACGAAGTGGCTGGTCTCCGTGAGCTCGTCCGGTCCGAGCTCGAGCACCTGGACGACGATGGTCCGCAGGGCCTCCAGCCGCTCTGTCTGGATCAGGTTCTCGCTGGTCTGAGGCATGACGTTTCCCTTCGCTGATAGGTGGGGGTCTAACGTGCGCAGGCGAGGCATCACGCGCCGCCGGCGTGCAGCCCTGAGGCGGGCCGCAGCCGGTGGCGGAGGTTCACCAGGGTCGCCTTGGCGATCGAGGACGGTGAGAGGAACGCTCCGGTTCCGATGAGGCGTGAGCCGAAGCTGTGGAAGTGCCGGGCCATCTTCGGGTCGCGCGCAGCCGCCGAGAACATCAGCTTCTCGACGGGGTTGAACGGCCGGCTCGATGCGTAGTCGGAGATCAGGAACTGATAGCCCTTGAGCTTCGAGCGGCGGCTGCGGTAAGCGGCCAAGGACCGGTCAAGGTCCCCGGACCCTTGCGCAGCGGCCGATGTCGAGGCAACCAGCCACTGCGCGCTCTGCAGTGCCCAGCCGCAGCCGACCCCCCACAGGGGGTCACTGGTGAGCGCGGCATCGCCGATCAGCGCCCAGCCCGGACCGACGGGTTCACGAACGATCAGAGGGTAGTTGACAGTTCCCACGATCTTGCCGACGAGCTCGCCCTGGTCCAGGTCGGGTGCCTCGGGAAGAGACTTCACGAAGGCGCGGTAGGAGCCCTCCAGATCGGCCTTGAACTGCGGGAGCTTCGCCTTGGACGGGATGCACGCGACGAGCGTGATGTCTCCGTCGTTCGGCATCGCGTAGGCGACGTCGGGCTCGCGGAACCACGACAGCGTCATGTCGCCCGCAGGGCGCGGAAGTCCTTTGAAATGGGCGAAATAGCTGAAGCGCTCGTTGTCGACGGTCTTGGTGGCGGCCCCGGCGAACTTGCCGATCGCTGAGTCCTTCCCGTCGGCACCGACGACCAGCCGGGCGCGGAACTCCCGTCGCTCGCCGCTCACCGACGCGGTGACCCCGGCCACCTTGTCGCTCTCGGTGAGCAGGCCGTCGACGGTGTGCCCCAGGAACAGGTCGACTCCGGCGGTGCCCTGTGCAAGTCGTCGCAGGATCGGGTCCAGGGTCTGGCGCCGGACGTTGTACCCGTAGGGCAGACTCCGCTGCCGAGGATCACGCTCGGGCCGTATCCAGCCCCAACGGGTCCAGTAACGAGCCGAATTGGGGACCGCGCCCGCAGCTTCCAGCTCTTCGGTCACTCCGAGTTCCGCCAGCACGGGGTACCCGCAGGCCTGGATGTAGTGCGTGCACAGCACCTTGTAGGCGGACATGTCGGAGCGGCGTTCCAGGAGGGCTACTCTGGCCCCGCGCCGGGCGTACAGGACTGCTGCCGTGCACCCCGCGATGCTCGCTCCGTTCACGATGACGTCGTACGACTCGCTCATGATTCCCCTCTGTGGGACATGCGTGAGAAGGCCATGGCTGACACAGGCCGTGCGAGGCCTTGGCTGATGTCAGCCACCGGGCGGGCAGACAGCCGCTCGCAATCGGCGGGCGCATCCGGCTGCGCGAAGCAGCCGAGTCGGGCGGTTGGGCACAGCGTTGGGCACACTGAAATGCGTGCCGGTCCATATCCGCGATGGCCACGCCGATAGGCGTTCAGCGGTGCTGGTGGAATACTGATCGTCCAGCTTGACTACATTGTCAAGTAATGGAGTCGGTCGACGGGGCGTGTAACACAAAATTATTGCGTGAACTGGCCCCGGTGAATGGAATGAGGAGTTCCGCTCAGTGCCGGCCGGGGTACTGTCGGGCGTTCCTGCAGGCCTGGGCCCACGGTGCATGAGGCGTGTTCAGGGGCCTTGTGGCCGCGCTGGCGCCTGCGTCCGAGATGAAAACTTCGGCGGGTGTTCTGTGCGGATATCCGCGCATTGTGCTATGCCCCCGTGCCGTGAAATTTAGTAGGTGTTAACTACTTCCCTAGCTGAGCCTAGCTAGTCGCCTTCTCGGGTGTCAAGGCGAATTTGAGGTACCTACCTGCTTGTCAAGGGTTAGTCATGAGCGAGTATTACCGAGTGAAAGAACAGCCGGTTTTCGTGCCGCGCTTGGTGCACTGCGCCAAGCAAGCGGACTGCGGCATGCCGCAGTCCGCGTCGGCCGGCGGCGCCGCGGCGAGTGGCAGTGTCGGCGGTGACACCGCCTCGTGAGTGAGGGACACGAGGCGGCGCACAAACTGCTGAACACGCGGGGGCGTCAGTGCGCGACCTCTGCGACGTCGCCCTCTGCCTGGTCGAACAGTCTGACGGCGTCGTAGGCGGATTGCCTCAGGGCTTCGGGAACTGTTCCCGATGCCCGCACCAACGCCGCCAACAGGTCCTCGTCCGCCGGGCCGGCAGGCTGATCAGGAGACATCAGTACCCCCGGCTTCATCGGTGCCGAGCCGACGTGGGGCCGTGCTCACAAAGCGATCCCCCCATCGACCTGGAACGTCTGCCCGGTGATGTAGTCGGCCCGGTCGGAGAGCAGGAAGGCGGTGATCTCCGCAACCGACTCGGGCGTACCGAACCGGCCCAACGGAACGCTGCTGAGCGCCTCCTGGCGGGCCTTGTCCGTGAGGCCGGCTGTCATGTCGGTCTCGATGAACCCCGGAGCAACGACGTTGACACGGATGCCACTTCGCGCGACCTCCTTCGCCAGCGCCTTGCTCATGCCGATCACGCCGGCCTTCGCTGCCGAGTAGTTGGTCTGCCTGGCGTGGCCGAACACACCCGCCACGGAGGACATGTTGACGATCACTCCCGACCTGCGCTTCATCATGGTGAACGCGGCAGGCTTGCAGAAGTTGAAGGTGCCGCTGAGGTTCGTGTCGATCACCGACCGCCAGTCCGACGACGGCATGAGCACCATCGGGTTGTCCCGGACGATGCCCGCCGAGTTGACCAGTGCGCTCACCGGGCCGAGTTCGGCCTCCGTTTTCGCCAGAAACGCCGCAGCCGCTTCGGTGTCGGTGACATCGCACGCGTCGTGATAGACGCCGGCTCCTTGCTGTCGCAGCTGCTCGGCGACGTGCTCGCCCGCCTCGCGGTTCGAGTGGTAGCAGAACGCCACGTCATAGCCGTCCGCGGCCAGACGCAGAGCCACGGCGGCACCAATGCCGCGTGACCCACCCGTGACCACGGCTACTTTTCGCTGAGGCATCGCGACTCTCCCAGTCCTGTGGATGACAGTTGCAGGACGATGCGCAAGCACGCCCACCTTCACAGAGCGCCGACCTCCGCCGGGAGATACGTTGCCGCCGCGGCGCGGTGCGGTCAGCCGTGCGGGGCGCGATTCAGCCCGCCTGCCGAGAAACAGACCCACAGCTGCTGTATCCACGTCAGCCATCTGCGGATCTGTGCTCATGAACGCGCCTGCTGCGCCCTGCTGCAAGGAGACTCCGCGATGACACAGCCCATCGGGATCGAAGAATTCAAACTCAGGGCCGAGGTCCTGCCGGACGACCTGCCGGACGACCTCGGCACGCTCATGCGCGAGGCCGGGCTCGGGGCCGGCGGCCTGTACTGGAAGCTGGGCATCCGGCTGGAGGAGGCCTCCGCTCAACTGGTCGTCGGCACGATGCCGGTAGAGGGCAACACACAGCCGCAGGGACTGCTGCACGGCGGCGCGTCGATCGCCTTCGCCGAGACGCTGGCGTCCACAGCCGCGGCCATGTACGCGGGCACCCGCCGCATCGCCGTGGGCGTGGAGGTCAGTGCGACGCACCACCGCTCGGCCCGCAACGGAACGGTGCGCGGCAGTGCTCAGGCCGTCCACCTCGGCTCCTCCATGGCCACCTACAACGTCGAGCTCACTGATGAGAAAGGACGGCTCCTGTGCTCATGCAGGGTCAGCTGCATGCTCAAACCGCGCCCCGGCCCGAGGCGAACTGAACTGAGATGACCACGAGCCATGAAATCGGACCGCACCTGTGATCCCGCCGGCTGGACATGCCGAGCAAGGACCTCTGATCGCCTCTGAGATCATCGCGAGCTGGGCCGCGGAGTTCTCCGGCAGACTCCAAGCGCTGTCCCGTGCAAAGGGCTTCGGCCAGGGTGGGCCGGCCGAGCGGTATCTCGGGCAAGCGGAGGGGGACGGAGACCGAGGAATGATCTCTGAAGTGCTGCCGGCCGGTGCCAGGGGCGCGGAATCCTTCGGAGAGCAGGACGAGGTCGCCCTCGAGGCCTTGCTGCCACAGGAGTCGGAAGTCATCTCGCACGCCGGCGTGCGGCGCCGACAGGAGTTCGCGGCGGTCCGGCACGGCGCGCGGCAGGCACTCGCGGCGCTCGGCCTTCCCCCTGCCGCACTTCTCCCGGACCAGACAGGCGCACCCCTCTGGCCTGCTGGTGTGGTGGGAAGCATGACCCACTGCACCGGCTACCGGGCAAGCGCCGTGGCACTCAGGCAGGACATTGCTTCCCTCGGCATCGATGCCGAGCCCAACGCACCGCTTCCCGCCGGGACCCGGCGATTGGTGCTCCTGCCTCCCGAGGTCGAGCGTGCAAGGGAGTTGGACACGGTGCGACCCTCCGTCGCCTGGACCCGACTCCTCTTCTGCGCCAAGGAAGCGGCGTACAAAGCCTGGTACACCCTGACCGGACAGCCACTCAACAGCGGCGACGTGGAGATTGTGGTCAACCCGGAGGGCACACTGGTTGCAGCGATCTCGCTGACGCCGGGGGGCCGAACGGTCCCGACACTCCGAGGCCGCTGGCTGGTGCGGGAGGACCTTCTCCTTGTCGCGCTCGCCGTCCCGCGGCCGCGCCGGCCGTCCTCCGAGCCTCAACGGCACTGGGGCCATCCGTAGTCGGCCTCAGGGGCAGGTCCTGGCCCTCGCGTAGATCCTGGGTCGATTGCGCATGCGAAGCCGTCGCAGGTGCTTCCCGGTAACTTCGACCGGCGCGAGCGCAGGCTCTACTCCTGCGGCGGCAGAGGAATTCTCATTTACTTCGGCAACGGCTTCGTCATCGCGACATCCGTTTTTGCGCCGGGTTCGTTTACGCGCGACCCTCGCTGGGCGCCCGGCGCATTCGCACTGTCGCTGCTGCCGACCTCGAATCGAACTCCAGGCCATGGCGGCGACGTCTAATTCTCGAAGAATGCGGGGCGAATTCGGATGGGAGGTCAGCCAGTCCGGCGGGTACACAGTCGGTTCATGGCATATTCCTGGCCCACGCACAGGTCGAGGCGAAACGGCTGCTGGCAACCCTGCGCGCGGTTGTGCGGTTATATGCCGGTGCTGTTCAGCGTCCCCAAAGCGGAATAGACAGAGGCGTCGATGACGGTGTAGGCATCGTGCACCCACTGCTCGTCGATGCTCGCCGACGTCCTGGCGTCGATCATCGTCAGGTCGTTCAGCAGCAGGCCCAGTGCCATGTAGATCTTCATTTGCACGGGGGTCACGCCAGCCTGCTCGGCCAGTTGGCGCCACTGATCGCCGTAAGCCTCTCGGACGGCCTCGCGCACCTCGTCGTGGGCGCATGCGGCGAAAGCCTGGGTCTGGATCAGCACATCGGGATTGTTCTCCAGGTTCGATCGGTACTGATTACCCATCGCGATGAGCGCGTTGACCCCGGACAGGCCCTCGGCCGCATCCAGCATTCGTGCCGTCGATTGCGCAAATGAAATGCGAACGCATTCGGTGAACAATTTGGTCTTGCTGCCGAACAGCCGGAAAATGTACGGCTGTGTAACACCCGCTGCCCTGGCGATCACTTCGGCAGAGGTGCCGAAGAGCCCGGTTCGGGAGAACTCCAACATGGCGATATCGAGAATCTGTGCTCGTCGCTGTGCTGCTGACATGCGGATTTTTTGCATGGTTCATTATGTCACACGGAGGGTTTCTCATTCCAGGAGTTCGTAACGGATCACGGGCGTTGTGGAGTTCGCGTTGTCGTTCCCGGTGCACGGTGGGGCGTTTGGACTGGTGGAGCGGGGCAACTGCTCGACCCGCGCGCCTTCCTGTACCCGCCTGTGATGCCTTCACTGCCAGGGCGCTTCCCTCGTGGCGATGGCGTCACCAGTCGGAAGCTACCACTAACTACTCCGGCCTGGCGAGGATTCCAAAACTTCGTGGAAGGTCAAGTTTTAGCAGGTCAAAGCGATGTAGGTGACGCCTAGGCAGTGGTATGTGTCTACTTACTTAAGGGTTGTGGAGGGTGTCGGGCGGGGCTATAGTCAGTCCTGCTGGGCGGCGAGTCGTCGTCCCGCCTGGGTCCCGATGGCCCGGCGTCTGTGCGATCGGATACGGCCGCGACCAACTGGGCCGCGGCAAGGATGACTTCACGCTCGTAAACGGCACGGCGATGAGGCGCCGCACCAGCTCATGCGGGCCAACTGCGCCATTTTCACCTCGATCGAGTCCGACGGCGGCGCGCGGCGATGATTCTGGCCGCCGACACCGAAGGAGAAGGACGATGCGAACAACATCTTTGGCAGGCAACCCGTCAACCGACGTCGGGCAGGAGATCTGGGATTCCTGGACCGGTCTGTGGAACGGCACCGGCGGGCAGGACCCGGCCGAGTTCATCGCCGACGACGTGACCGTGCACCTGCCGACCTTCGGGATGCCGCCCTCGGCGTCGTTGACGACCCGCGACGACGTCACGCGTTGGATCGAGGGATTCCGGAGCTGCTATCGCCCCGGCGCGCGGTTCGCCGCCGAACTCGGGCCGTGGCTCGTCGGTGACGAACTCGTCGTGGCGCGCTGGCGTTTCACCGGGACGTGGCAGGGCGGTGTTCCCGCGACGGCCACGGCGGCCGCGGGCACCGAGGTCTCGATCTGCGGCGTCGACATCCTGCGGCTCGAGAACCGGCGCATCGCCGAGTACTGGCTCACCGACGACCAACTCGACCTGTACGGCCAGCTCGGCGCGATGATCCCGGCGGGAGCTCGGTCCTGATGAGGAGGACGACCATCGTCGCCGACACACGACAGGAGCCGTTACATGCGGTCGCCGGCTGAGTCGAGCGCTTTCGTGATCGGCAGTGCCGTCGTGCTGCCACCCGCGGTGGAGTCCGCCGCCGAGGCTGTGCGCTCGGGGCGGATCACCGAGCAGGAGCGTGAACAGCTGGGAGTGACGAGCGTGCACGTCGGTGGCGGACCGGCGCCGGTACTCGCCGCGGCCGCCGCTCGTGCCGCTGCTGCCGAGGCGGGTATCGAGCCCGACCGCGTCGGTCACCTGCTGCACGGCCACACCTACTACCAGGGGCACGACTTCTGGTCACCCGCGCATTTCATCGCCAACGAAGCCGGATTCGACAGTTGCGTTCCGATGTCCATCGAGCAGATGTGCAACGGCGGCGCTGCGGCGCTGGGCATCGGCGTCGAGCGGGTTCGGTACGCGGTCTCCGGCGAGCCGGTCCTGAGCGTGGCCACCACGGCGGACGCGTTCGGTGGCAACGGCTTCGACCGGTGGGGCAGCGACTACGACACCGTGTACGGCGACGGCGCCACCTGCGTGATCCTGTCCCCGGAGCTCGGCGACACGAGTGTGCCCGCCCTGCGGGTCGTCGCACTGGACTCGCGTGCCCGGCCGCAGTTCGAAGCCATGTACCGCGAGGGCGACGCCTTTGGCACCACCCCCCACGAGTTGCGGGAGGCCATCGACGTGAAGGCCACCAAACGCGCCTTCTTCGAGCGTTCCGGCGGGACCGCCGAATTCCGCGACGCCGCGCTCAAGACGATCGGCGAACTCGTCGCAGGCGTCATCGACCTGGCCGGTGTCGGCACCGCCGACGTGGCGGCGACGATGCTCCCCCGGCTGAGCCCCAAGGTGCTCGACCTCATGTACTCCGAGGCGATCGATCCTCGGCTGGTGCCGACGCTGCACTGTGAGCGCGACATGACCGGACATCTGGGTGCGGGCGACTTCCTCGCGAACCTGGATCACCTGCGGCGCACCGACCTCGTCGCCGACGGACAGTACGCGCTCGTCATCGGTGGTGGAGGCGGGTTCACCTGGTCGGCGGCGCTCGTGCAGAAAGTGGGCTCCGCCCCACGGACCTGACCGCTCACCCTTCCTGTCCAGCAATGCATCTTCACCTCGAAAGGACCCACCGATGTCTGACCCCGGCGCGCGCGACTGGTCGATTCTGGATGTCGATCCGCTGCAGCGGACCGTCACTGATGCCGACGCATACGTGCGCACGCTCATGCAGTGGCACTTCGGGCCCGAGACGGGGTCGCCGTTCTGGCTGAAGCGCAAGGCCGCCCTGGCCTTCGACCCCCTCACCGACGTGAAGTCCGTCGATGATCTCGCGCTCTTCCCCAACCTCATCGACGAGTTCCGCGACGTTGCCGCCGAGGAACTGGTTCCGCGCGGCCTCGGCGACTCGCCGAAGATCGCGGCCATCTTCGAGAGCGGCGGCACGACGGGCCGGCCCAAGCGGTTCATCATGTTCGAGGACTGGTTCACCCGGTACCTTGCCTGGGCGGGCCGCAAGGCCGCGTCGGGCCTCGGCGGCTCGGGCATCAACCTGCTGGCCACGACGCCGTCCGGCCCGCACATGATCGGCGAGGTCACGGTCCGGCAGTCGCATGCGCTGGGTGGCAAGCGGTTCACGATCGACATCGACCCGCGGTGGGTCAAGAAGCTCATCGAGCGCGGTCAGACCGACGAACTGCGCGCCTATGTCGACCACCTCGTCGACCAGACGGCCGACATCCTGGCGACCCAGGACATCGGCATGATCCAGACCATCCCGATCCTGCTGACGAAGATCGCCGAACGCCCCGAGCTCGTCGAGCTCGTCCGCTCAAAGGTCAAGCGCATCGCCTGGGGCGGGGCGCACATGGATCCGGACACCCGCGCCATCCTGCGCGAGGAGGTGTTCCCCGGCATCCCGATCGTCGGCGGCTACGGCAGCACGACGATCCTCAGCGTCTCGGTGGAGCGGAAGGAGGAGCAGCCCTCCGGCCTGGCGACCTTCGACCCGTTCTCCCCGTACGTGTTCTTCCGGGTCGTCGACCCGGAAACCGGCCGCCCGGTGCCCTATGGCGAGCGCGGGCAGATCGTGATGAACCACATCACCAAGTTCGCGCTCATCCCCAACAACCTGGAACGCGACACCGCGGTACGGGTAGAGGCCGAGGAGGGCCACATCGGCGACGCGGTCGCCGATGTCGCGCCGGTGCAGACCTTCGACGGCACGGCCATCACCGAAGGGGTCTACTGACGATGAGCGCCCCCGAAGACGCGCTGGTGTTCGCCCACGTCGACGCCATCACCGACGCGGGCGAGTACCGGGCCCGGGCGAGCAAGCCGCTCCGCCTGCCGGACGGACGTGAGATCGGTGCCCTGTCCGAGGTTCCCCGGCTCTATGTCGCCCGCGCGTTCGCCCGGCTGTCCCAGGCCCCGGTGCTGCCGTACGCGACACGGCTGGAGATGCTCGCCAAAGCGGCGGATCTATTCGAGAACGCCGTGGTCGAGGGGCAGTCGATCGACGACTACCTCGATCTGGTGAGCCTTTGCGCCGGTGTGCCGCGCGCGATCGCGCACGCCTCGATCGCCGCCATCGCCCGGACCCTGCGCGCGTTGCCGGACACGCTGGCTCAGGAGATACCGCGGGGCGCGGTCACCGACATCGACGACCCCCGGGTGCGGGAGGGCGCGGCGTACTGGGCCCGCCAGGGCAGGACGCTCGCGGTCCACGCCTCCGGCAACACCCCGGGCGTACACGCTCTGTGGCCCAGCGCGCTGGCGCTCGGCTACTCGGTGGCGGTCCGGCCGTCGAGCCGCGAGCCGTTCACTCCGCAGCGGCTCGTGCGCGCGTTCCGGGAAGCGGGATTCACCTCGCACGTGGCCCTGCTGCCCACCGACCACGACGTCGCCGACGTGCTCATCGAGCACGCCGACCGGGCGCTGGTCTACGGCGGACAGGCCGTCGTGGACAAGTACGCCGCGAACCCGGCGGTGCTCACCCAGGGGCCGGGGCGCTCGAAGACGGTCGTCACCGATGACGTCGACTGGCGTGACCACCTGGACACCGTCGCCGCCTCGGTCGCGAGCCTCGGCGGCGCCGCCTGCACTTGCACCACCGCGGTGCTCGTCGAAGGCGATGCGGCGGAGGCGAACGCCTTCGCCTCCGCCCTGGCCGACCGGCTCGCCGAACTGGAGGCCGGCAAGCACCGCACCGAGCTGCCGCAGGCGACGGCCCGACAGCTTGCCGACCACGTCGAGCGGGTCGGCGCGGGCACGACCAGCTTCGGTCGGGACGACATCGTGGAGACGGTCCGGCCGGGAACCGCGGTACTGCACCCGGTCGTCCGGGTCGCGCCCGACGCCAAGTCCCCGGTGCTGGGCGTGGAACTGCCCTTCGCGTGCGTCTGGATCGCGCCGTTCAGCCGTGCCGACGGGATCGCGCCGCTGACCTCCTCGCTGGTCGTCGCCGCGATCACCGAGGACATGGAGTTCGCGCAGCAACTGCTCGACGAGCCGAGCATCACCAACGTCTACATCGGCGCCCACACCACGACGTGGATGAAACCGGGGGTGCCGCACGACGGCTACCTGTCCGAGCACCTGATGAGAACCAAGGGCGTCATCCGATGACCTGGCCGCGCTAGAAGAACCACCCCCACAACCGAAAGAACCGATCATGAGCGCCGACACGCCCGTCCTCGCCACTACCGCCCCGGTGGACAAGGCGGCCGACCGCCGCCGAGCGATTGTCTTCGCCGTTCTGTGCTGCGGATTCGTGCTGACAAGCCTCGACATGATGATCGTGAACGTCGCTTTCCCGGCGATCGAGCACGAGTTCCCCGGCTACAGCAATGCCGTCCTCAGCTGGACGCTGAACGCATACACGATTCTCTACGCCGCCGCGCTGATCCCGGCCGGCCGGCTGGCCGATCATCTCGGCCGCAAGCAGACGTTCCTCGGCGGGCTGATGCTCTTCACCCTGGCCAGCGCATTGTGCGCGTTCGCGCCGAGCCTGCCGGTACTGATCGCGGCGCGGGCCCTGCAGGCGCTCGGTGCCGCCGCCCTCACTCCGACGTCCATGGGCCTGCTGCTGCAGGTGAACCCACCTGAGCTGCAGCAGCGTGCGATCCGCAGCTGGACGGCGGCCGGCGGGATCGCCGCGGCCATGGCACCGATCGTCGGCGGCCTGCTCGTCCAGTACGACTGGCGGCTGATCTTCCTGATCAACGTGCCGATCGGCGCCCTGGCCACGGTCGTCGGGTTGCGCGTGCTGCCCGCCTCGGCACAGCGTTCCTCGGCGCCGAGCCCGGACCTGCTCGGTGCGCTGGCCGTCGCTCTCTTCGTCGGTGCGCTCGTCTTCGCCCTGGTCGAGGCGCCGGATGCCGGATGGGGCTCGGCGACCACGCTCTCGGCGTTCGCCTGCGCGGTGGTGCTGCTCGTCGTCGCCATCGTCCGGAACCTGCGGCACGTGTCGCCGGTAGTCCCGCGCGAACTGCTCGCGCTGCCCGTCTACGTCCGGACGAACATCGCGGCGTTCGTCTACAGCGCGGCCTTCGCGGTGATGCTGCTCTCGGTCGTTCTCTGGACCCAGAACGTACGCGGCTACTCCGCGATCGAGACCGGTCTGGCCATCGCGCCGGGGACCGTGCTGATGCCGATCTTCGCCATCCTCACGGGGCGGATGGCGAAGAGCATCGGCCTGGCCCGCACCGCGGCGCTCGGCTGCGTCGTCCTCGGCCTGGGCATGGCCTGGTGGACGGTCACGGCCCCGACGGACCTGCCCTACGTGCTGGCGGTCATGCCCGGTTCCATGCTCACCTCCATCGGCACGATCGTGGCGATGGCGGCATTCGCCGGACAGGTGTCCACAGCCATCCCGCAGGCCTTCTACGCCTCTGGCTCGGCCGTGCACACGATGGCCAAGCAGATGGGCATCGCGATCGGTGTCGCCCTGCTGCTCGTCATCCACGACAGCGCCAACAGCGACGGGACGTCGCCGGTGCCGGCCCTGCGCGACGCGTGGATCGCCGCCGCCGTACTCACCGTCGTCGCGGCCGGCATCGCCCTGGCCGCTCCACGTAAGACGGCTACCACTTCTGCTGAACAAACCACTCCTGCCGAATAAAAGGGAATCGTCACATGCTCACGTTGGACACGTCTGCCGCGCGCAAGATCTGGGAAAACTGGCTGCGCATGTGGAACGAGGATTCTGGCGTCGCCCACGAAATCATTTCTCCGGCCGGATATGTGCTGCACTTGCCCGACATCGGCGCCACGATCGACCCGTCGAAGATCTCGGGGCCGGCGGAAATGTCGAAATGGGTTTCCGGCTTCACCGGGAAATTCGAGGGACTGCGGTACTCGACGGACTTCGGACCGTTCGTCGACGAATCCGAGCGTCGTTTCGCCTATCGCTGGATAGGCACGGGGACCTGGACCGGAGCCACCAACTGGCCGGTCGACATCCCGGGCGAGGAGGCGATCTTCGTCGGAGTCGACATCTTCCAGGTCGACGAGTCGCTGCAGATCACCGAGTGCTGGTCCCAGGGCGCCGTCACCAGGACGACGTGAACGCCCACCCGCAGGCATCCCAGACCGACGAGGAGTAGCCCATGGCACTGCATACAGGGACGGCCGAGCCGATTCTCGGTATCCGGGCGGCGCGCTGCTGGTTCCCGGAGAAGACGCGTACACCCGCGGACGAGGTCCGGACCGGGAACCTCACCGCCGAACAGGCGGCCCGGCACGGTGATGTGACGCTGCACATCAGCCGCTGGTGGGACACCGAGTCCGCGCCGGCGATGGCCGTGGCCGCCGGCCGCGCGGCGCTGTCGGCGTCGGGGGTGCCCGGCGACGCCATCGGGTTGCTGGCCTACGCGTGGACGAACTACCAGGGCAATCCCTTCTTCACCGCGGCACACTGCGTCGCGGAGGGGCTGGATCTCCCGCGCTCGTGCGCGCCGGTCGGCATCCAGCAGGCCTGCAACGGCGCAGCGATGGCCTTCTCCCTCGCGGCCGGTCAGCTGCGGCTGGGCGAGCACTCCCACGCGCTGATCGTGGCGGCGGACCGGTTCGAGGCGCCCGCCGTCGACCACTGGCGCAGCCACATCATGCTCGCCTACGGCGACGGCGCGTCGGCCGCGGTCGTCGGGCAGCCTGCCCCCGGCGACGCGTTCCACCTGCTGGCCATCGAGCACGTCGCCGCACCGGAGCTGTGGCGCACCCGCGACGACTACGACGGCTTCGGCCCGCAACCAGCTTTGGCACCGCCGTACATCAACGCGATGCCGACCACGAAGTTCTCCGACGAAGGCGGGCGGCCCCGCCTGCGCGCGGTGTCGCACGAGTGCATTACCGAGGCGGTGGACAAGGCTCTGGACCGCGCCCGGTTGGCGCCGGGTGATCCGCGGATAGCCAGGGTGCTCGCCCCGCGGCTGAGCCACAAGGTGCGCGAGCTGATGATCGGGCCGATCGAGGAGAAGTACAGCGATCGGATCGTCTGCCACTACAGCGCGTCGGGCCACCTCGGCGCGGGCGACTTCCTCGCCAACATCGCCGAGGCCGAGACGGCGGGCGATCTCGCGCCGGGGGACATCGTGCTCGTCCTCGGGGCCGGCGGCGGCTACTCCTACACCTGCGCGGTGTTGCAGGTGCCGCAGGAGCGTGCGGCATGACCCGACTCGCGATCACCGGTATGGGGTTCACGCTGCCGGGCGGGGTCCGTACCGCGGACGACTTCTGGGGACGAGTACGTGCCGGGGAGTCGGCGCTCACACCGCATTCGGCGTTCAACGACCGCGGTGTGCCGACCGTGATGGCGGGACAGCTCACCCACGACCCAGTGGTCGGGGGGCTGGACCCGAAACATGCGAGCAAGTACTCGCGCGAGATTCTCGCAGCGCTCGCGAGCATCGACGAGGCGTTGGCCGACGCCGCTGTCGGTGACTTCGATCCGCACCGCGCCGGTGTCGTCGCTTCGTCATCGCGCGGCCCGCTGCAGTGGTGGGAGCGGGAGTTCGCCTCGGCGTCCGGGATCGGGCGGGTGCTGGGCGGTCTGCCGGGCGCACCGGCGAGCATTGCGGCCATCCGCACCGGCGTCCAGGGCTACGTCACCACGGTGTCGTCGGCCTGTGTCGGCGGCACTCATGCGCTGCGGTCGGCTGCGGCGGAGCTACGGTCCGACGAGGCCGACGTCATGATCGTCGTGGGGCACGAGTTCCCGCTGACCGCCGACCTGCTGAAGGTGTACACCGACCCGAAGTCACGGGTGCTGAGCCTGGGCACAACGGCGGCGGACTCGATCCGTCCCTACGACGCCAACCGTGATGGCACCGCCCTCGGCGAGGGCGCCGTCGCCCTCGTCCTCGAACGGGAAGCCGACGCGGTGGCCCGTGGTGCGCACATCTATGCGTTCGTGCTGGCGACCGGCGTCGCCAACGAAGCGGCTCACCCGACGACGATGGAGCTGTCGGGCGAGAAGACCGCGGCGCTCGCCGAGCGGGTGATCAAGAAGTCGAACCTGTCGGTCGGCGACATCGGCTATGTGTGCGGTCACGGCACGGGCACCCGGTCGAACGATGTTGCCGAGAGCAGGGCGGTCCGGCGCGTTTTCGGCGACCGCACCGATGTGCCGCTGACGTCGGTAAAGCCGATCTTCGGGCACTTGTTCGGAGCTTCTTCGCTGGTCAACATCGCCGCAACGGCCTCCATGCTCGACGCGCAGACGATCGCGCCGACGGCCAACAGCGCACAGGCCGATGCCGAGTGCGGGCTCGACTCCGTATTCGGCGGCGCACGCGCCGCCGAGCTGCCGGCCGCGCTGTCGTTCGCGTTCGCGCTGGGCAGCCAGTCCTCGGCGGTGGCCCTGGCGGCGGCGAGGTGACCGCCCCCTCCGACGAGTCCATGGCCCTGGCGACCATCGGGCACGCGTACGCGCGGGAATCAGTGCGCGCCGGTGAGCAGCTGAAGTCGAGGCTGACGACGCTGTACGACGTGCCGGCGGGCATGACCTTTGCGCAGTACCGGGCGACGATCCGGTTCGGCGACGACGCCACGGTGCCGGCCGCGCGAGATCTGACGATCGAGGGTGTGCCTGTCCGTTCGTTCACCCCCGATGCGCCCTCGCGTGGCGAGTACCTGCATCTGCACGGGGGCGGGTGGTGTCTGGGCAGTCACACGATGCACGACGAGACGCTGCAACAGCACGCCGATCGAACCGCGCTGACGGTGATTTCTGTCGGCTATCGGATGGCGCCCGAACACCGCTACCCGGCGTGTCTCGATGACGTGCTCGCCGTTGCCCGCGCGGTCAGCGAGCGTCCGGGCGTGGGATTCCTGGCGATCGGAGGCGAGTCCGCCGGTGCACACCTCGCAGCCATGACCGTGATCGAACTGCCGAAACGCCTGGGGCGGCAACCCTTCTCGGCGGTGTCGCTCAACTACGGTGCCTTCGATCTCACTGCCGGGTTCGACCGCGCGCTCGCGCTCCTGATGCCCGGTGCCAGTCCCGCGGACCGGTGGGCCGCCTCGCCGCTGCTCGCCGAGCTGAACGGTGTGCCGGCCGCACGATTCTGCGTCGGCACCGGCGACGCACTGCTCGCACAGACCCTGTCGATGGAGGCGCGGTGGCGTGAGCACGCATCGACCGAACTGGATGTCTTTGCCGGGGCGGCACATGCGTTCACCACGATTCGGTCGACGGCCGCACGGGCGGCGAAAATTCGTGAGGCAGAGTTCTTGTGCCGTCAGCGCGACAGCAAACGGTACCCATCAACACGGCAAGGCGGTATCCAGGAATGATCGAACTGAAGAAGCTGGATCTGTGGAACGACATGTGGAACGGCGCGCTCGATCTCGCGGACGAGATCTGCTCCCCGGAGTTCACGATCTACTTCGGCCGCGACGCCTCGACTCACAACGGGGACGACATCACCGATCCCACACAGCTGAAGACGTTCGTCCGCGATTTCCGGGCGTCGATGAACAACGATCTGGAATTCTCGCTCGTCCGCAATTTCGTGGATCCCAGCACAGACTTTGCCGTGTCCCTGTGGAACCTGCGCATCGGCCCGGACCGAGTCGTCGGCGGAATTGATGTCTTCGAGTTCGACGATGCCGACCGAATCCGCAAGGTGTACTCGGTGACGGGGCAACGCGGCATCGCCGAGTAACCGTTGGCTCGGACGTGCTGCCTCCGTGGCCGTCCGGGGCCATCACGTTTTCGGTATGCCGGAGGCCCGTACTACAGCCGGAGATCATGTGTCGTGGCTCCGGGTGGTCGTTGACCGGGCATGATGCTGGCCGGCCGTGCTGCCGACGGAGGAGACCTGGGCTCGTTTCGTGTCACGCTCCACGCGTAGGCGGCGCCCGACTCTGCGCGGTCCGCTGTCCGACGGCTTCCATCTCACCGCAGTCCTGCCGCGCCGCCACCGTGACAGGGCGAGCGGGTTGGTGCGGGTGGTCGAGGCGTGGCTCACCGTCGTCCTCGTCGACGGCGCACGAAGCTGTGGCGCCTGCTGACCAATCTCCTGGATGCCGACAGCCGGGCGCTGTGGGAGATCCACAACCCGGACAACCTCGCACCTTGTCGTCAGTGGTGACCCCTCCGGTGGCCAGCCGGTGGCCGGACGCCTTTGGCGGCGCCGCCCTGCTCATCGGCCTCCTGCTCAACCACCAGCAGCCGATGGTCTACATCACCGGCCTGGCCGTGCACCAGGCGTCGACGGCCTACCGCGGCCAGGGCAAGACGGACGAGAAGCACGCGTTCGTCATCGCCGACCAGGCACGCATGCGCCAGGACCTCGGTCTCCTGCGGCCCGGCGACGAGATAGCCGTCGACCTGCGCACCCTGACCGCTCGCCGCCTCGACCTGGTCAACGACCGCACGTGTCAGACCAACCGGCTGAGGGCCCAACTGCTGGAGTTTTTCCCCGCGTTGGAGCGGGCCTTGAACCTGAACAAGAAGGGTCCGGTCATGCTGCTGACCGGCTACCAGACGCCGGCCGCGTTCCGCCGCAGCGGGGCCGGGCGCATCGGAACCTGGTTGAAGAACCGCAAGGTGAAGAGTGCCGCCGCGCTTGCTGAAGCAGCCGTCGAGGCGGCCAGATCCCAGCACACCGCGCTGCCGGGAGAGACCCTCGCGGCTGCCATGGTCGCCCGCATCGCCAAAGGCGTGCAGGCTCTCGACCAGGAGATCGCCGAACTCGACGCGCTTATCGAAGCCCGCTTCAACGAACACCGACACGCGACGGTGATCCGCAGCCTGCCCGGCATGGGAAACCTCCTCGGCGCCGAGTTCATCGCCGCCACTGGTGGCAATCTGGATGCCTTCGGCACGGCCGACCGCCTGGCGTCCTTCGCCGGCCTCTCACCGGCGCCACGGGACTCCGGCCGCGTCAGCGGCAACATGCGCCGACCCCGCCGCTATCACCGCGGCCTGCTCCGGGCCTTCTACCTCTCCGCAATGGACAGCCTGCGAACCTGCTCCGCCTCCCAGGCTTACTACGGACGCAAGCGGAACGAGGGCAAGGGACACAAGCAGGCCCTACTCGCTCTGGCCCGTCGACGAGCCAACGTCTTGTGGGCCATGCTCCGCGACGGAGAGTGCTACGAAGCCCTACCAACCGTCACGACAGCGACTTGACATCGTCATTGGGAAGTCCTTCGTCAACGGTCGGTCGATGGCCTGGAACTCGTAGTACCGGTACTCGCTCACATCCGTGCAGACTGTCGACAGGCGCTGCGGCTCAACTCAAGGGACCTGGATGTGGTCCCTCGTTCGGGGCCCCGTCCACGGTTACGGTCCTGGCGGTGCCGTCGGGTTCGTAGGATCGGGCCGAGAACGACGGGCCCGCAGGGGGCTGCGGAGGGCAGGCGTGTGGTGGTGACACCGAGGGACCGGCTGGCTGGGCTGCTCGGCGGGGCGAACGCGGCGGGGGCCTTCAGCGCCCGGCTGGAGGCGCCGGTGGCAGGCCTGGGCCTTGAGGTGGCCGGGGTCGGGCCAGTGCGCCTTCCGTTGCGGGCGCCGCAGGTGAAGCGGCTGATCTCGGTGGCGCGGCCGGCGTTGTTCGGGCGGGGCGAGCAGACGCTGAGCGACACCGGTGTGCGTGACACCTGGCAGATCCTGCCGGATCAGCTCAGCCTTGCCGGATCTTCCTGGGTGTCGCTGCTGAGCGGCGCGCTGGAGCATTTCCGGGACGCTCTCGGTCTCCCGTCGGCGACCCGGCTGCGGGCTGAGCCGCACGCGATGCTGGTGTACGGCAAGGGCCAGTTCTTCCTTCCGCACCAGGATTCGGAGAAGGACGACGCGATGGTGGGCACGCTGGTGGTCTCCCTGCCGTCGGCGCACACGGGGGGAGAACTGGTCGTCGAGCATGCCGGGCAGAAGTGCGCCTACCGTGCCTCGAAGACGGATCTGACGCTTGTCGCTTTCTATGCCGACTGCCGGCACCAGGTCACTCCGGTCCGCTCCGGGTACCGGGTGACGCTCACCTTCAACCTGCTTGCTGAGCCGGGGACTTCGGGCGAAGTGTCCGGGCCGCTGGCGGAGCTGGCGCACAGTCTGGGCCGGCACTTCGGCTCGCCGGCCAAGCCGCGTTACGGCACCCGTGAGCTGGATCCGCCGAACCGGCTCGTGTATCTGCTCGATCACGAGTACACCCAGCGCGGCCTGAGCTGGGAGCGGCTCAAGGGCGCCGACGCGGGGCGTGCCGCTCTGCTGCGCGCCACCGCCGGGCAGGCCGGGTGCGAGTCGGTGCTGGCCCTGGCCGAGGTGAAGGAGACCTGGGACGCCCATCCCGAGGGGGAGGATCCCTGGGACGACTACGGGTATGACGAGGACGATGAGGAGGAGAGCGGCGATGCGGGCGAGGACGGGGACTACGTCCTGCAGGAGCTGGTCGACGACGAGATCACCCTGGGCTGGTGGACCGGTCCGGACGGCACCGGTGGCGAAGAGATCTCGTTGCGGGTTCACGACTACGAGGTGTGCGCGAGCACCGCGAACGCGGACCTGACGCCCTACGACTCCCAGTACGAGGGCTACATGGGCAACTACGGCAACACGCTGGACCGGTGGTACCGGCGGGCCGCGGTCGTCGTGTGGCCGCGTGAGCGGGCCTTCGCGGCACGCGGCGAGGCCGGATCGCGGTGGACCCTGGAGGAACTGCGCGCCTGCATCGCGCGGGGCGACCTGGGCAGGGCGCGCGGCCAGGCCCGGTCCCTGGCACCGTTCTGGAAGAGCATCCGTCCGCAACCCGACCTGCTGGACAGCGCGTTGCGGGTGGCCGTGGGCCTGGATGAGGCCGAGACCGCGGCGATGCTGCTGGAGCCGTTCCAGGCGCGTGCGCTCGGCCCGGAGCACGCGGACGGACTCGCCGCGGTGGCCGAGCGGTACGGGACCGGGTGGATGCGCCGGGTCGTCGACGCCTGGTTCTCGTCGGAGCACCACGTCCAGTCGATGCAGTACGAGTGGACCGAGCGGTTGCCGGAGCTGTGCGCGAAGCTTCGTGAGCATCGGGCGTCGGCGGTGGCACGGCTGTTGTCCGCCGGGGTCTGGGCCGCTGTGGACAGCGGTCTGCGGCTGTGGACGACGACCGGGCCTGCCGAGACCCGCAGTACGCGGCTGCGGCAGCTGGCCCTGCCGCTCGGACACGTACTCGCGGCGGCCGATGAAGAGCTGCGGGACGGGATTTTCGCAGCGCTGCGCGAGTGCGGGGACACGGTACTGGAGTGCCTGATGCCGCTGCTGCGCCACGCCGCGGAGGCGAGCACGTCCTCCGTGTGGGGCGCGGCGGGGCTCGACGCGATCGCGCGGCACTGCGCGGACCGGCTTCGCGCGGTGTGCGAGCGGGCGCCGCGCGCTGCCGACGACTGGTCGGTGGCATGGTCCGGGTGCGGTTGTGAGCTGTGCCGTGCCCTTGGCGCGTTCCTCGGCTCCCGGTCGCGACAGGTCCTCGAATGGCCGCTGGCGAAGGAGGGGCGACGGCATGTGCACACGAGGATCGACTCGGCCGAGTTGCCGGTGCGCCACCAGACCAGGCGGCAGGGGCGCCCGTACACGCTGGTGCTGACGAAGACCCAGGAGCTGTTCACCCGTGAGCAGACGGTCCGCAGTCAGGCGGCGGCGGACCTGGCATGGCTGATGTCGCTGCGGAACGGATGACCGCGGCCTCCGGCCGGGTGGCCTCGTCGCGCGGATATGCCCCATCGGAACCGGTTCGTCGACCGAGGTGACCGCCAGGGCGTTGCCACCGGCGCGGAAAGTCATCACCGGCGACCGTCTTCGCCCCCGAGCTTGACCGTCCCGGCACCGCGCTACCGCAGGAGATGTACCCGCCCTGCGGGATTGGGCGGGAGGCTCGACCTGCTCAACGGCCGGCGCTGCCGGGCGGGACGACCCATTCGGTGGGTTGGCCGGTGAGGGAGGCGATCATGTCGTAGTCGCCGTCGTAGTGGAGGACCGTCCGCTGGTGCAGTTCTGCCGTGGCGGCGATCAGCAGGTCGGGGAGGGACAGAGCACGGTGGAAACCCGCGTTGAGGGCGTGGCGCTGGACTTCCAGGGTGCGGGCGAAGGCGCGGTCGTCGGTGTGTAGGTAGTCGAAGGCGCGGAGCCAGGTACTGATCCGTGTCGCCTCCGAGCTGTCCCGTGCGGAGTGGATCATCTCGTACTCGGTGGGCTGGCATACGGCGAGGAGGTAGCGCTCGTGCAGGGGCTTGAGTACGTCCTTGACGTTCGGCTTCGTCCAGCGGGCGAGGGCGGACTTGTCGATCAGGTAGCGGTCCTGCATCAGGCGGCCCGGCCTCCGTCGCGGTCGCCGTCGCGCTTGAGGGAGCCGTCCGCGTTGCGGGGCCCGGTGTTCTCGACGATCTCACTGAAGTCGAGCTCGCCGGCCTCCATGGCGTCGAAGCCCTCTTGCCGAAGGTGCCTCTTGACGGCGTCTTCCATGGCGAGGCGGACGGCTTTGGCCTTTGTCTTGGTTCCGAAGATGCGCATGGCCTCGGCGACCATGTCTTCATCGAGGTCGATGACGGTTCTGGCCATGTGGAGATCCTCTCGGAGATGCTTCCGCTAGTGAAACGATACCATTCATCGACTGTGGTAGATATCGTTTTGATCGGGAGTCCCTCTCGTGGATGGAGGCTGCGGCGTTCATGGCGACATGCCGCGCGGTCACTCCTTGTGGAAGATGGACAGTCGTCCTAAGAAGCTGTTGTCTTTTCGATCTTGAGGGATGCGCGTCGAACGGGAGTCCCGATCGGGTGGTCGCGGGGCGCTGGGCGCATAGGAACAGGGCCTCCTGAACAGCTCGTTGGTGTCGAATCACCGAGCAGCAGGAGGCCCTGGTGCAGCAGTCTTGCGTGCCGATGGCTGGGCAGTCCAGCGCGGTCACCTGGGAGTGTGACTGCCTGGCTCACCGGTTCGGAAACGCCGCCGACAACGGGACGCGGCAGCCTCGCTATCCGACGGACATGACGGACGGGGAGTGGGCCGTCATCCGCCCGCTGCTGCCGGTGCCGGGCTGGATGCGTGGCCGGGGCGGCCGGCCGGAGGCGTACTGCCACCGGGCGATGCTCGATGCGATCCGGTATCTCGTGGACAACGGGATCAAGTGGCGAGCGATGCCCGTCGACTTTCCGCCGTGGGACCGCATTTACGCATTCTTCCGCCGCTGGCGTGACAACTTGCTGGTCAAGGAGTTCCACGACCGGTTGCACGCGAGGGTACGCGAGGAGTTGGGGCGGGATGCGGAGCCGACGGCCGCAGTGATCGATTCGCAGTCCGTCAAGGCGGACGCCGTCGTCGGCTCCGACATCCGTGGCTTCGACGGCGGCAAGCTGATCAACGGCCGCAAGCGGCACGTCGTGGTCGACACGCTCGGTCTGCTGCTGGGCGTGATGGTCACCGCCGCGGACACCGGCGACCGCATCGCCGCCCAGGTCCTGCTCGGGCAGGTCGCCGACGTGCACCACCGCCTCGAACTGGTCTGGGCCGACGGCGGCTACACCGGCAGCCTCGTCGAGTACTGCCTGGCCACGTTCACCCTGGTCCTCGCGATCGTCAAACGCAGCGACGACCAGAAGGGGTTCGTGGTGCTGCCAAAGCGGTGGATCGTCGAGCGCCTCTTCGCCCACCTGATGCGAAGCCGCCGTCTGGTGCGCGACTTCGAGCGGCGCACCACCAACGCCGAGGCGATGATCTACTGGTCGATGACCCTGCTCATGACGCGCCGCCTGGCCCGGTCACGCCTGCCGCGAGGGTGAACCGGCCCGGCTGCCGGTCGGCCAGCCAACCCCGCGCGACCAGGCGTTTCGCCTTCGACCGCAGTGCCTCCACCCGCGCCGGCACCACGTCCATGCCGAACAACGCGGCCATCTCCTGGCAGGTCAGCGGCCCTTGATGGAGCCGGTCCCGGTCTGCGAGCGCCGTGAGGATGCGCTGGTAGTCGACCGACAGCGCCGACCAGGCCAACCCCTGGCGCCACGCCGGCACCTGCGACTTCGGCTTCGCCGCGTCCGAGGCCGTCCGCAGGACCTCGATCGCCCGCTTGAGCTGGGTGTTCTCCTTGCGCAGCGCCGCGAGTTCTGCTCGCTCGTCGGTGGTCAGCCGGTCGTCGCGCTCGCCGGCATCAGCCTCGGCCTGCCGGATCCAGCCGCAGAGCCTCCGGGTGGACGCCGAGGCCGACGGCGAGTTTCTTGATCTGCGGCTTGGGGTCCGAGGTGGGGTACATCCGCACCGCAAGGTCACGCAACTCGAGCGAGTATTTCCTGGGGGCAGCCATGGTCGATGTTCCTCTCGTGAGTCCCATCTGACCCGCTGTCAACTCTCTCCGCGTCTCGGGGGAACCTCATCTGAGGTCACAATCCCTTGGCCGGCGGCGTGAGAGCGGCGCAACCGAATCTCCCACGCGGACTAACAGGTCGGAAACCGGCCGCTACGGTCGGCGTACTAGCTTCGTGACTATGAGGGTGTGGACGCCAGTATGGCCGCTGCTCGGCATGCTTGCCGTGATCGGCAAGGGCAGTTCGCGGCGCCGCCACGGTGCCCGAACGACTCCCGGCCGACGGCCGATGCCTGGCTGGCGCAGTATCAGGGGCCGGGTGGCGGTGGTCATCGCAGTCCCTCTCTGCCTGCTGCTGGCGATGACCGGTCTCGCCGTACACAGCCGTGCCGAGGCCCTCGGCGATGCCCGCACGACCCGCGCCGAGGTGGGGCTCAGCCTGCGCATCCAGGCCCTGGTACACCAGCTGCAACGCGAACGCGGCCTGACCAACGGACTGTTGGGCGGTGAGGAGCAGTTCCGCCCACCGCTCGCCGCTACGCGCAAGCGCGTTGACACAGCGTTGCGCGGAATGCGCCCCGAAAGCGCCGTCGAGGATGTCATCCAGCGGCACTTGGGGCGCCTCGCCGACATCCGCGCCGCCGCCGACAGGGACACCGCCGACCGGACCGCGACCCTCACTTTCTACACCACCGCGATCGATGCCCTGAACGCCGTCGATCCGGTAGCGGAGACCGCGACGGGCGCCGACCGTCAACTGCGTGACGGGCTGGCCGCGTTGCGGGAACTGGCTGCGGCCGAGGAGTCCGTCGCTCTCGAACGCGGACTTCTCAACGGAGTGTTCGCCCAAGGGGCCTTCCACGGCCGCGTATACATCGATTTCACCGAGGTACGCGCGACACGTGTCGTCGCTCTCGCCCGCTTCCGACAGGTTGCCACCGCACCTCAGCGCGCGGCCCTGAAGAAGGCCTTCGCTACCGAGGACGCCGAACGCGCCACCGCCTACGAGCGTCAGGCGGAAGGTGCCGCCGACGGCTCCACGCTGCGCGCCGACGCCGGCACCTGGTGGGATGTGATGACCGTACTCGTCGACGATCTGTACGCCGCTCAGCAGTCGGTCGGTGACGACGTACGGAGCCGTGCTGATCGGCTTAGCCACGACACCGAGCGGGACCTCGCCGCCGATCTCGTCGCGGCAGCGCTCATGGCCGCCCTCGTCGCGGGCCTTGCCGCCTTCGCCTCCCGGTCCCTTACGCGCCCGCTCCGTGCGCTCGCCGAGGCCGCCCACGATGTGGCGCGGCACCGGCTGCCCGCGACCGTCGCCCGTATCCAGCAGTCCCCGCAGGACCATGCGCAGCTCCTTCCGCCGGCGGACGCACCGGCAGGCCCCGATGTACGGCTGCTGGGCGGCGCGGCGGAGATCGCCGAGGTCGCGGCGTCCCTGCGGCAGGTGGAACACACCGCCCTCCACCTGGCCGCCCAGCAGGCCGGCCTGCGCCGTAACACCACCGAATCGCTCGCCAATCTCGGCCGCCGCAACCAGAACCTCGTGCGTCGCCAGCTCAGCCTCATCACCCGCCTGGAACGGCAGGAACTCGACCCGGACGCCCTCGCCGAGCTCTTCGAGCTCGACCACCTCGCCACCCGTATGCGGCGCAACGCCGAAAGCCTGTTGGTCCTGGCCGGACAGAATCCCCCGCGGCCCACGGCGGCACCCGCCGACGCCCTGGAAGTCGTCCAGTCCGCCGTCGCCGAGGTGGAGCAGTACCGTCGCGTCCTGATCGCGACAGTGGAGCCGGTGCGGGTGCGGGGGCACGCCGTCGCGGATGTCGCGCACCTCCTCGCCGAACTCATCGAGAACGGGCTGAATTTCTCGCCACCGACGGAACCGGTCGAGGTGCACGGCTGGTACGACACCCAGGACGACACATACTCCTTCGCTGTCGTCGACCACGGCATCGGCATGTCCGAAGCCGACAAAGAACGTGCGGACGCCCTCCTCTCCGACTCCGGCGAGGAGGCCCTTGCCGCACCCACCCGGTTCCTCGGCCACCTCGTCGTCGGCCGACTCGCCCACCGCCTGGGTGAAGGCACTCAAGTCCACCTCTTCGACACTCCCGGCGGCGGCCTGTCCGCACTCTTTGCCCTCCCCGGGCGCCTGCTCGCCCCCGTGGAGGGCTCCTCCGCCTCACCCCCGCCCGCCAGGCCCGCCGTTTCCTCCCTGCTCAACGGCTTCCGGGCAGGTGTCGCCCGCGCCGAAGCCAGAACCCCCCAAGGAGCGTCATCGTGACCACCGCCGTCCAGAGTTTCGGCTGGCTCGTCTCGGATTTCGTGCGCACCACCGACGGTGTCACCGACGCCGTCGCGGTCTCGTCCGACGGCCTGCTCATGGCCGCCTCGGACAGCCTCGGCCGAGATCGCGCCGACCACCTCGCCGCCGTCGTCTCCGGCATCACCAGCCTCGCCCAGAACGCGGCGACGACACACGGTTTCCACGGCATGAAGCTAGTCATGATCGAAATGCTCGGGGGCTTCCTCATGGTCGGCCGCATCCGCGACGGCAGCTGCCTCGGCGTCCTCGCCGCCGAAGGGTGCGACGTCGGCCTCGTCGGCTACGAAATGGCCGTCCTCGCCGACCGCTGCGGGGAACTGCTCACCCCGCAGTTGGTACGCGAGCTCCACGCCGCACCCGAATGAGTCGCGGTGCGGTCGCCGACGACTGGCTGAGACGGACAACGCCGAAGGGTGAGGCACAGGCGGAGGAGGGCTGAACTCATCAAGGGGTAAGGCCGTCAGCCTGCTTGCGCTTCCGAACCCCCGACAGGAACTTTCTGTCGGATGTGAAGACCGGAAGCCCCATGGCATCTGCGGTACAGAAGAGCTGAATACCTTCAACGCCGATCTTCTTGGTGACTGCGAGCGCCAGGGACCCTCCGGGGGTGCGACACCATCAGCGTCCGCGGGGGCGGCGCGAAATCACTTGGGGAAGTCTTCCCGCCTTCCAGTAGCCGTCGAGGATCTTGAGCAGGCGCTCGGGGTCACGGAAGACCTCGGCGATCCGGTCGCCGTACTGCTCAAGGAGCGGGTCGCTTTCGACCATCTTGCGGCCGGCACCCGTGAACGACGACGAGTAGGCATGACAGTTGCCGCACCACAGGTAGTTGATCCACGAGGGTTCGCTCCGGCCGTACTTCGTGTGATGGTAGAGACGCATGGTCGTGCGGCCGCAGATCGGACAGGTCCGTTCGGTCACGGGCAGGTGCAGTTGGGCGCCGAGCGCCTCACGGTGATGTTGGTCGTAGGGGCGAGCCAAGGGATTCCGGGTCTCTCCAGGGGGCTACGGGCAGCGCGAGCGGGTTCAGGAGGATCAGGGCGAAGTCTTCCGGCACGCGCGCGGCCAGCTGGGCGCGCACCACGCGGGCCGCACGTTCTGCTTCCTGCCGACTGCTGTACTCGCCGCGTTCCTTCACCTGGTCGAGGAACGCTTCCCATCGCAGGGTCACGTCGGCCGCCACCCCTCATCACTTACGCGGGCGCGGAGGACGGGGTGAGGGGGAGATCAGGTGCCCGTCCTCCGCCGCTGATCGGCCCGGATCGTCCGGCTCAGCCGGAGATCTCCTTGCGGTCGGATCCGACGCCGATGGCAATCTTGCGGGGCTTGGCGCGCTCGGCGATCGGGATGCGCAGGGTGAGCACCCCGGCGTCGTAGTCGGCCTGGATGTGCTCGGTATCCAGCGTGTCGGCCAGCACGATCTGCCGGGAGAAGACACCCAGCGGCCGCTCGGAGAGTTCCATCTGCACGTCGTCGGTCTTCGCCACCGGCCGGCGCTCGGCCTTGACGGTCAGCATGTTGCGTTCGACGTCGATGTCGATCGCCTCCGGGCTGACACCGGGGAGGTCGAAGGCCACCACGTACGCGTCGCCCTCGCGGTAGGCGTCCATCGGCATCGCCGACGGGCGGGACCAGGTCCCCGGGCCCATCAGCTGCTGGGCCAGCCGGTCGAGCTCACGGAAGGGGTCGGTGCGCATCAACATCGTGAAACACCTCCAGAAGGTTCGGGCAGTTGCTGCCAATGCGCCTCACTGACACCGTTGTAACATGTCATCCAATGGATGACAAACGATGTGTCGTCGACAGGATGACAACCCGAGGAGCTGCCCGTGACAGCAGCTGACCAGCCGGTCTCTTTCAGCGCCGACGCCCGCAGCCCGGCTTCGATCCTCGCCGCCGCGGCGGCCCTCCAGGCCATAGACGACGCCCTGCGCGCCGCCCAGCGCCAAGATCCCGGCATCCACGATGCGCCCCGACCTGGTCCGGAGCAGGCCCTGGCTTCACTCCTGCTGCTGCGGCAGGTCCGCGAGCAGCTCGCCGGTTGGGAGACCGGTCTGATCGAATCCGCCCGGGATGCGGGAGCCAGCTGGGCCGACCTCGCCGACCCCCTCGGCGTCGCCAGCCGGCAGGCCGCCGAACGCCGCTACCTGCGAGGCAGGCCCGGCCCCGCCGGAAGCACCGGCGAACAACGCGTCCAGGCCGTCCGCGAACGCCGCGCCGCCGACCGCACCGCTGCCGCCTGGGCCCGTCGTAACGCCGCCGGCCTGCGCCGCATCGCCGGCCAGATCGCCGCTCTCACCGACCTGCCCACCGCCGCCCGCATTCCGCTCAGCCAGCTGAACGCGGCGCTCGCCCATGACGACCCGGCCGCCCTTCTTCACCCCTTGAACGCCACCCGCCCCCACCTGACGGCCGCCCACCCCGACCTCGCCGCCCGAGTCGATGCCCTGACGAACTCCGCCATGACCACGGACGCTGCCCCCGACTGACCGATACACAGTCCTGTGTACGACGTCGGACCTCACGCGGCCGGCCCCGGCCAGTCAGCCGGGGCCCGCCACCCTTCAGCATCAACCACCGTCAGCCGCGGTTGATCCTCGGGGCGCTGCCACCGTGGCAGGCAGACGTGGAGGGTCTTGCCCTGCCAGGAATGATGGTCACCTCGCCGGCCAGGCGGCGGACCAGGGCCACCCGAACCCGCCGGCGCCACCGTTGAGGTCGGCGCCACGTTCCCGCGGGAGTGCGGGGCTGAGGTCGCTGACGGCGGGAGGGTGTAGCGGCCTCCGCCGTGGCGCAGGGCGTTGGTGGCGAGCTCGGAGACCACGAGAGCGAGGCTTTCCACCGTCTCGGAGGCCAGAGCCGGCTCCAGACCTTCGACGAAAGCGCGGGCCATGTCACGGGCGACGCCGGAGGGGCTGTCGTCCTCAAGCACGGTCGGGGCCGCGGGGGCCTTCGTGTCGGTCGTCACCATGTCGGTCAAGCGCTCACCCGCCCAGGATCGGTTGTGCCGCCCGGCTCAGCATGTGCCCGCCGAGCCGGGCGGCAACCCACGGCAGCACTCTTTCGGGTGTAAATGCGACAGGAGTCCACCCATCAGTCTGGAAGAAAATCTGCTGTGGCAACAGTAGACATTGGCTCGTCGCAGAGTTACTGTCTTGTCGTACCCAGGAAGTCCAAGAGGGCACGGCAGACACGAACTGCCGTGGAAGGTCAAGCAGGACGCGGCCCGCAGAGGCCGCGAGCAGTACCCGCGGTATCCAGCAGTACAACCGAGTAACCGAAGATAAGGAGCAGAACGCCATCAGGATCGCCCGGGTGAGGAAGCAGTCCGCCCGGGTACGCAGGCCCCGGATTGGAAGGTGGTCCCCGGTCACGCATCCACGATCCCCGCAGCAGCCCCGCCCTCCCAGGCGGAACCTGCGGACACAAAGGCCCGGCGCAGTCTGCCGGTAGATGGTGTTGCAAGCTCGGGGCCCGGGTGCCAGTACGGCACCCGGGCCCCCCGACGCGTCCCCGAAAGAAGAGGTTTATGCCCCCTGAAGCATCCCGTCCCGTCGACAACCTCGACGATGACGACTACCCCGCCTACACCATGGGCCGGGCCGCCGAGATGCTCGGCACCACCCCCGCCTTCCTTCGCTCCCTGGGCGAACACCGCCTGATCACCCCTCTGCGCTCCGAAGGCGGCCACCGCCGCTACTCCCGCTACCAACTGCGCATCGCCGCCCGCGCCCGCGAACTCGTCGACCAGGGCACCCCCATCGAGGCCGCCTGCCGCATCGTCATCCTCGAAGACCAACTCGAAGAAGCCCAGCGCATCAACGAGCAACTGCGCACACAAGGCCGCGAGACCCCATCGAAGACCTCAACCTGACAGGACGCCTTGCCCGAGTTGGACACCGACCGCCGGCGGACCGTTCATGGGTGGTGGAACCGTGCGCGTTGGTGCCGCTGGGGTCAGGTGCTGGATGCCCCGAAGGTCTCGATCGTGCAGCGTGCTGCTCCGCTGCGCTCGATCCTGGCGTCGCTGGTGATCAGCGGGACACCGAGGCTCTCGGCGAGGGTCACGTAATGCGCGTCGTGGGCGGAGAGGTTGTTCGACAGTTCGCGTACGCGCTGCCACAGGACCAGCGTGGGGTGCAGGTCGAGGGCGAGGGCCTGGTAGTCGGTGATCGCCTTCAGGGCCTCCTTTTCCGTGATCTTCGGCTTGCCCCCTCGCCGGCCGCGGGCCGGCCCGAAGACGGCAGCGCAGGACGTCGCCCTGATGCATCCGTGCGAAGGCATCCTCGACCTGGTCGACGGCGATGGTCTCGGTGACGAACGCGTCGAGGTCCAGGCGTCCTTGGAGATACGGGTCGATCAGCATCGGGAGGTCGCGGGCGGGCAGACAGTCGCGGTACCAGGGGGACTTCAGCGCTCCACCGCGCCCGAAGACGTCCAGCAGGGGCAGCTCCAGCTTCATGTCCGGCGTGGGGACGCCGACCAGCACGACCGCGCCGGCCAAGTCGCTGTCCTGGAAGGCCTGTTGGTAGGTCCTGGGGTGGCCGACCGCGTCGATGGCCAGGTCCGCGCCGAAGCCGCCGGTGAGGTCACGGATCGCCGTGACGGGGTCGGACCGGCGGGAGCTGACGACGTGCGTGGCGCCGAACCGCTCGGCGTTGGCGAGCTTGCGGTCGGCGATGTCCACGGCGATGACCTTCCCTTGCGGCCGTGGCGTCAGGTGAGGTGCTGAAACTGCCACTCTGGCGCAACAGCACTGCGAGACGTCGTCGCGTGCATGAGGGCGCGGGGGCTGCGCGGGATCTGTAAACGTTCACAGTGGAGATTTGTTTCGCCCTCTTGTCAATGGGGCGAATGTCGGGTTACCTACTGCTTGCTCATGGGTGTCGGTCACGACTTTTCCTGTGCACGTTCACGGAATGCCTGGCATCATCCTGTCGATCCTCCGGGAGCAAGACATGCCCTCCTCCGCCCCGTTCGACCACCTGGGAGGACGACATCCGGCTCCCGTCGTGCCCGGCGGAACCGTCGCGGTACGCCCCGAGCAGGGCGGCACGTACGAGGCGGACCTCTGGCCCGGGTTCGTCCTCCCGAACGGCGGCGACACCGTCGCCTGCTTCACCGACGGCCGCACCACCGGACACCCGCCCTCACCCGGCATGTGCTCGGCGACGGCGCCGCCCGTCACCTGGCCACCTGCCTGACCGGTCGCCCGCGGGCGCCGTGGGCCTCACGCTCGCCGACGCCGGTATCACCTCCGCCGAACCGCCCCACGACGTCGAACTCGTCGTACGGGAAGGCGAGTCGAGTGCCCTCCGCTGTGCCGTCAACGACACCGCCACGAGGCCAAGGTGCTCCGGCCGGGGACGGGCACCAGGGCCGCCGTCCCCGGCCGGAGCGGTCCAGGTCTTCCGCGCTCCGCGCTGACAGGCACCTTTCCCTCGGTGCAGGCCGAGGGGGAGCCGGCACCCGTGTCATCCCGAGTCAACTCCACTGTGAAAGGACCCTTGAGATGCGAAGACGCAGCATTCTCACCGCAGCCGGCGCCGCGATGCTTACGGTGCCCACCCTGGGTGCCATACCCGCCGTCGCGAGCACCGCGACCGGCAGCACCGCGCACCGCCGCCTCCCGATCCGCGGCATGGACATCTCCTCGCTGCCCAAGAACGAGGATCACGGCGCCGTCTACCGCCGGGCCGACGGCCGACTCGACGACCCGATCCGTATCCTCGCCGAGGCGGGAATCACCCACGCCCGGCTGAAGGTCTGGGTGAACCCGGCCGACGGCTACAACAACAAGGAGCACATCCTGCCGCTCGCCCGGCGCCTGAAGCGGGCGGGCATCGGCATCTGGGTCGACTTCCACTACTCCGACACCTGGGCCGACCCGGCCCACCAGACCAAGCCGGCCGCCTGGGCCGATCTGGACGTGGCGGGCCTGACCCAAGCCGTCTACGGTCACACCGCTGACGTGCTCGGCGCCCTCAAGCACCAGGGCACGCCCGCCGACCTGGTGCAGATCGGCAACGAACTCAACGGCGGCATGCTCTGGCCGACCGGCAACTGGGACCACTGGGACAACCTGGCCGCCTTCCTCAAGGCCGGTCTGCGCGCCGCGCGCGACACCACCCCGCGCATCCGAACCATCCTCCACCTGGCCAACGGCGGCGACAACGGCCTGTACCGGTGGTGGTTCGACAACGCGGTGTCCTACGGCGTCGACTTCGACATCATCGGCCTGTCCTACTACCCCTTCTGGCACGGCCCCCTGGACCAGGTCGCCGCCAACATGGCCGATATCACGGTCCGTTACGGCAAGCCCTGCGTGATCGCCGAGACCGCCTACCCGTTCACGCTGAGCAGCGAGGACGAGACGAACGACATCATGTACAGCACCTCGCAGCTCACCGACGGCTACCCCGCCACGCCTGAGGGGCAGGCCGCATGGCTGCGCGCGGTGGCCGACCTGTCGGCCGCCGTCCCCGACGGGCAGGGCCTGGGCTACTGCTACTGGGAAGGCGCGTGGACCTACCGCGCCGGCAACGGCTGGAACCCGGAGGACCCGACGTCGGGCAACGCGTGGGAGAACCTCGCCCTGTTCGACTTCGACGACAAGGCGCTGCCCGGCCTGCGGACCCTCGGCCGCTACCGCTCCTGACCCGGCCCCGTCGACGGTCGGCGGATTCGCGACAGTGCCGGAGGACGTGATCTGACAGGTGCGGTCGGCCCACCCGTCCTGCGTCCGGCTCGACGTGGCCGCGGTGGTCACCGCGGCATTCCGTCGGTGTCCTCGGCGCAGTTCGCCCACCCGGGTCCTGGCGGAGGATTCGACCCCGGCCTCCGGCAGTCCGCAGGGGCCGCGGGTGGTGGAGCGTCTGGTCCGGGCACGGCGCGGGCTCGGCGCCGGCCAACCGCTGCAGGGACTGCGGGCCATGCGTCCCTCCAGCCGGCCGGTTCGGACAACGGCCGCATGTCGCCGCGGGGCAGCCGGATCGCAGAGGAATCCGGTCCGGCTGCCCCGGACGATCGTGGTGCTGACGTCCGCCGGCGACGGTCGAACGCCGAGCCACGTCGTTGCCAGGGCCGCGGTGCGGCCCCGGTCTCCCGGCGGCGTTCCAGGACGGAGACGGCCATGGTGTCGGCCACTCCTGTGCCACCCGCGAGGAGGGTGACCCGGCGAGTCCCAGGGCGGGCGCTGACGGTCTACTCCGTGCGAAGCGCCGTCGCCGTACGGGCCTTGGCCGCCCAGCCGGCCGGGAGCAGCGCCCCCAGGACGGCTGTCGCGATGCCGGCCAGCCCCAGCAGCACCAGCTGAGGCGCGTCGTACACATCGAGGATCGACGGCGGCAGATCGGTGCCCGCCGCGTGCCCCATCACCGGCAGTACGAAGCCGTGCAGCGCGAACCCGAGAGGTACTCCGATCAGTCCGCCGAGCACGCCGATCCCGGCCACCGAGGCGAGTACGAGGCTCACGGTCTGCCGCGGCGACATACCGAGTGCCTTGCAGACGCCCAGGTCGTGGACGCGTTCGCGGGTGTCGAGGACGACGGAGTTGAGCACACCGAGGCCTGCCACGGAGACCAGCATGAGGGTGAGCAGCACCGCGATCGCGTCCAGGACGAGGATCATGTTCTCCTGTTGCGAGGAGGAGTTGGCCATGACGTCGCCGCCCAATGGCTCCACCGCCGCCTTGAGCTTCTCGGCGTACGCGGCGGGGGAGACGCCCGGTTTCACCTCGATCTGGAAGACCTGGGGCTTGGCCCCGGCGAAGCCGGCGAGGTCCGCGTGGATCGACAGGCCGTCGTTCGAGGTGTCGAAGGCCTCGCCGACGATCTTCAGGGTCCGCGTGTCCTTCCCGAGGGTCACCCGGACCGTGTCGCCGATCTTGGTGTCGGTCCGTTCCAGGAAACCTGTGGGTACGACGGCCTGCCCCGCGCCGGTGATCCAGTGCCCGGAGATCATCTCGTAGCTGCCGGGACGTGAATCGCCCTGGTAGAGGGTGGCCTGGACCGAGCCGGAGATCCCCGCCACGGTGACATCGGCCTTGGCCATGCCGTAGTACGAAGCGGTGCCGGCCTGCGCTTCGATGGCGGCGCGGACCTTCGCCGGGTCGGCGGACGGAGGACTGGCACTTCCTTCCTTGGGGTTCATGTGGCGAACTCCGCCTCCGGCGCCACCCGGGACGGTCGGCCCGCCGACGATGGCGGTGACCGCCGCGCGGTCCTCGGGATCCGACGCGCTGCCGACCGCGTTCAGGGACGAGGTCAGTCCCACGGCGAAGGTCGCCGCGACCGTGCCGAAGGCCACCGCGAGCAGCATCGCGGCGGTACGGACCGGATGGGCGAACGGGCTGGCCAGGCCGTAGGTCACCGCCCGCGGCAGCGGCAGCCGCCCGGCCGCCCGGTGCGCCCACTGGCCGCGCCCGGTGCGGGGTGCCCGGCCGACCGCGATGGCCTCGACCGTGCGCAGTCTCCCTGCCCGCAGCGCGGGGACCAGCGCGGCGATCCCGACGACCAGCAGCGCGACGGCCGGTACCACGACGTCCACCCACCAGGCCACCGTCAGCGAGGCGGTGCCATACGCCTGCTCGGTGTCCTTCAGCAGCGGCATGGCCAGCACATGGCCCAGCACCACCCCCAGTGCGATACCGGCGTCGGCCGGGATCAGCGCCTGGGCCACATAGGCCCGCACGATCTCGCGCGGCGTGAAGCCGATGGCCTTGAGGATGCCGATCCTGCGCAGGCTGGTGCCGACGGCGCCGCTGATCACACTGCTGATGATGATCACGGACATCAGGATGCCGAGCACGCCGAAGGCCACCATGAACGGGATGGTCGCCGCCGCGCCCTTGTCGGAGGCATGCTTCGTGTCCAGGTAGGACTGGGTGCCCACCAGGGCCCCGGACGGTACGGCGGCGGTGAGCTTCTTGCGGTCGGCGGAGATCTGCGCCTTGGTTCCCGCGGAGTCGAAGCGGTAGAGCATCTGACGCGTGAGCGGTGTGTCCTTCGAGGCCAGCGCGCCGACCTGCCCCGGGGTCGCCCAGACGTCGGCGGTCTTGCCGGCCGACACCGCGAAGCCGACGACCTTCAGGGTCGGGCTGTCGGCGGCATCCGAAGCCTTCAGGGTGGAACCGACCTTGAGGAAGGGGCCTTTGAACGACGCGGAGAGAACGATCTCGCCCGGCTTTGTGGCCCACCGGCCGGACTGCAGGTCCAGGTCGTCCACGTCGCCGTGCGGACCGGACCGCCCGACCAGACTCACCTCCGGCAGGTGCCCGCCGTTCGGATCAACCGGGCTGATGGTCGTCGACGGATACGGCCCCGCGCTCGCGGTGACGCCGTCCAGCCGCTTCGTCGCCTTCAGCTGCGCCGCACTCACCTTGGCCGGATCGAACTGCGCGGTGATGTGCGGTCCGTGCTGCTTCGCGAAGGCGTGGTCGAAAGGGGCGTTCGAGGCGACGATGAGCGACCCGGCGATCACGGCCGCGGCGACGGCCATCATGGTGGCCACGGCGATCACCACCGTCTGCACCCGGCGCCGGCCCACCCCGGAGCGTACGACCCGGCCGAGCGCGCCGGTGCCGAAGAGGCTCATCGGACGGCCTCCGCACGCGTGTCGAGGGAGAGATGGCCGTCGACCAGCTGAATGGTGCGGCTCGCGCACGCCTCCGCCAGCGCCATGTCATGCGTGACCAGCACGACGGTCTGCCCGCCGCGGTGCAGCTCCACCAGCAGCTCCCGTACGTCGTGGCCCGAGGCGGTGTCGAGCGCGCCGGTCGGCTCGTCGGCGAGCAGCAGCGCCGGCCGGTTGACCAGCGCCCGGGCGACCGCCACCCGCTGGCGCTCGCCGCCGGAGAGCCGACCCGGGTAGGCGCGGGCGTGCTTGGTCATGCCCAGCAGTTCCATGAGCTCGTCGGCGCGGGCCGCCGCCTTGCGCCGCGTGGTCCCGGTCAGCTGGGCGGGGAGCTGGATGTTGTCGGCGACGGTGAGGTCGTCGAGCAGATTGAAGAACTGGAAGACGATGCCGATCTGCTCGCGGCGGAACCGGGCCAGCGCGTGCTCGCTGAGCTGGTCGATCCGCTGCCCGGCCACGGTCACGGCGCCTTCGGTCGGCTTGTCGAGGCCGGCGACCAGGTTCAGCAGCGTGGACTTGCCGCTGCCGGAGGGACCGGTCACGGCGAGAGCCTCGCCCTGGGTGACGCTGACGTCCAGCGGTCCGAGTGCGGGCGCACCGGCGCTGTCGTAGCGCTTCGCCACGCCCGCCAGTTCGATCACGTGAGTCATGGGTGTGGTCCGTCCTTGTGGTCGAGAGGGAGATGTCTGCCTCGGCCCAGCGAAGGTAGGGCCGCGGTCTTGCGGGGCGCGTCGGCCGCGCCACCGACATCCGGGCCTCCCCACGAAGGAGGTGCCTGCGGCCTCATCCCTGCGAAGTACGCCTGAGGGACGGCGATTTGGCCGCGAAGGGGGACGCGGAAGGGGGGCGGGGACCGCACAATGAGCCGGTGGAGACGGAGGACCGGCAAGGCTGGCGTCGGCAACTGCGGGACGCGCTGCGGTCGGAGGCGGAGGACGCCCCGCGGTCGCGGCGGGCAGTGCGCGCCGATGTGGTGCTGGCGATCCTGCTGACCGTTCTCGCGCTGATCGCGGCGTCGCGCTATCCCGGCGACGGACCGGTTCGGATCAGCTCGAAGGTCGAGTCCAGGTATGCCCGGGACAGGTTGGCGATCCCGCGCCCGCCCACGCCCCCCGTAAGCCCGCGGGTCGCGGAAGGCAGAGCCTCCTCCCCGGCCTGGCCGCTGGTCGTCCTTTCCGCGCTGCCGCTGGCGGCCCGGCGCAGGCATCCGCTGGCCACGTTCGGGGTGGTACTGGGCGCGGCGCTGGTCATCGGCGACGACGCCTCCTGGATCAACGTGCTGACCTGCGTCATCGGCGCCTACAGCGCCATCATGTACAGCCGTCACCGGGCGCGGGCGACGGCCGGGCTGGTCGTCGCCGCCGTGCTGGCCGGCCTTGCCTTCCGGGACACGGATCCGGTGCTCCCGGGATGGTCGAGCCCAGCGGTCGTGCTGCTGGTCGCCGGGGTGCTGGCCAGCACCGTCCGCTTCTGGCAGCGGCGGCTGGCGGCCAGCCGGGACCGGTACACACGGCTGCAGCGGGTCCAGGAGGAGAGCATGCGCCGGGCCGTCGAGGAGGAGCGGGCCCGGATCGCCGCCGAACTGCACGACGTCGTCACTCACAATGTGAGCGTGATGGTCATCCAGGCCGGCGCGGCACGCAAGGTGATGGACGCGGCACCGGAGCGGTCGAAGCAGGCCCTGCTGGCGGTCGAGGCCGGAGGCCGGGCCGCGATGGCCGAACTGCGGCATGTGATGGGCCTGTTGGCCGCCCCGGACACCGGCCGCCCCGACAGCCCCGCCGACGGCCTCGAACCGCAGCCCGGCCTCGGGCAGCTCGACGCCCTGGTCGAGCGGGTACGTGCCGCCGGGACACCGGTCGGCGTCGCGATCTCGCTGCCGCCCGACCCGCTGCCGCCCGGCGCGGACCTCGCGGCGTACCGCGTGGTACAGGAGGCGCTGACCAACACCATCAAACACGCGCCCGGCGCCGATGCCTCCGTCACCGTCGGATACACCGGAGACTCACTGGAGATCGAGATCACCGACACCGGAGCCGCCTGCGACGCCCCTCGGGCGGACGGCAACGGCCGCGGGCTGATCGGGCTGCGCGAACGGCTGGCGGTCTACGGCGGCGAACTCACGGCCGGTCCGACCCTCGCCGGCGGCTACCGGATCAAGGCTCGAGTCCCGTGGCGGACGGTGTGAACCGGCCGGCGCTGCGCGCCGTCATCGCCGACGACCAGGCCCTCGTACGCACCGGCTTCGGAATGATCCTCGCCGCGGACGGCATCGAGGTGACGGCCGAGGCGGCCAACGGAGCCGAGGC
Source organism: Streptomyces sp. NPDC001617 (assembly GCF_053596855.1). Taxonomy (NCBI): domain Bacteria; kingdom Bacillati; phylum Actinomycetota; class Actinomycetes; order Kitasatosporales; family Streptomycetaceae; genus Streptomyces; species Streptomyces sp. NPDC001617. The sequence goes on along the minus strand of NZ_JBSFHA010000052.1, from coordinate 37,435 downwards.
GCTCGCCGCGGTCCGGCGCACCCGGCCCGACGTCGTGCTCATGGACATCCGGATGCCACAGATGGACGGCATCGAAGCGACCAGGCGGATCCTCGCCGACGGTGGGCCGGACGGCACCAGGGTCATCATCCTGACCACGTACGACCTCGACCACTACGTCTACGCCGCGCTCACCGCCGGCGCCAGCGGCTTCCTGCTCAAGGACGTCAGCCCCGAGCATCTCGTCGCCGCCGTACGCCTGGTGCAGTCCGGCGACGCCCTGCTCGCCCCCGCGATCACCCGCCGTCTGATCGAACGCTTCGCCCAGCGCGAGGAGGACCGGCCGGCCACGCTCCACCGCGACCTGTCCGTCCTGACCCCGCGCGAACTCGAGGTGCTCCGCCTGCTCGCGACGGGCCTGAGCAACGCCGAACTCGCGGACCGCCTGCTCCTCAGCCCGACCACGGTCAAGACCCACATCGGCCGCATCCTGTCCAAGCTGGATCTGCGCGACCGCGTCCAGGCCGTCGTCCTCGCGTACGAGACGGGACTTGTCTCCCCGGGAGGCGGGGGCTCCTAGCGGCGCCGGCCGGAGTGGACCAGTGCACCGTGCCGGGCGGGACGCCCTGACGTCGCACGGTATCCGCAACCTTTGGGCAGGACTACGCTGTGGTGTGAGGCCCCAGTCCCCGGTATCGCTGCCGAGTCCCGCTCCCGGGGAGGCCCATCGTGTTCGTCCTGCTGCTCGTTCTCATCGTGGTCCTGTTCGGCTTCGGCTTCCTTCACCCCATCTGGTGGGTGGCCGCGGCGGTGCTGATCTACGGCGCGACCCGGCGCGGCCGGGATCGCGACGGCCGGGGCCGTGACGGCGGTTCCGATCTCGGGGATTACCGGGACTACCAGGAACGCCGGGATCGTGTGGACCGCTGGGACCGCCGCTACAGCCGCCAGAACCGGGCGCGCTGGCGGCGCGAGGACCGTCGGGACCACGAACACCACAGGTGATGACGGTCCTGGCCCCTGCGGCGGTGGCGCGGCGGTCTGTGTGGACACCACCACCGACGGGCCGGCCGTGTCCGCCGCGGCCGTCCGGGCCCTTCCGGTAGGTTTCAACTCCGCTGGCAGGGCTAGTCGTTGGACATGTCCAGACGCTACGGCGGAAGTCCCGCGGGGACGGTCATCTCCATCATCGCGGACATCGCGGCACTGATTCTGATCCTGTGGATCGCCCTCTACCTGTTCGACGCCAACACCGCCAACGGCACGGTCTCCTGGGTCCACGACGCGGCGAACCGGCTCTCGGGCTGGTCGCACCACCTGTTCTCCATCCACTCGGACAACTGGCGCACCGTGGTCAACTACGGCCTGCCCGCTGCCGTCTACCTGCTGATCGGTCACGCGGTGGCCGGCCGGGTCAACCGGACCTAGCCCCCGTCCACCGCCCCGATGCCCGGGTACCTGCCGGCGACATGGCGGAGTCTCAACGGGGCGGTCCCCGCACGCCTGGACGGCGCCGTGTTCCACGAAGCCCTAATGCACCCGGTCCTCGTGGGACTCCTCGTTGTCCTCGTCCGGCAGGTGCACGTCGTTGACCGCGATGTTCACCTCGACGACTTCCAGGCCCGTCATCCGTTCCACCGCCGCGATCACGTTCTCACGGACCTCTGCGGTGACCTCGCGGATGCCGACCCCGTATTCGACGACGACCTGGAGGTCGATGGCGGTCTGTTTCTCGCCGACCTCGACCTTGACGCCGCGTCCCGCGCTCGGATGCCCGCCCGGGACCCGGTCGCGCATCGCGCCCATGGTGCGGGTGAATCCGCCGCCCAGCGCGTGGATTCCCGGGACCTCCCGTGCGGCGATGCCGGCGATCTTCTCCACCACCCCGTCGGCGATGGTCGTCCGGCCGCGGGTCTCCGGCGGCTCCTGGAGCCGGGAATGCGCGGTGTGCCGTGTGGTGCCCAGGTCGGTGCGGGGCTCCCCGGAATCGGGTTTGGGCAGGGTCGAACCATTCGGCTCCGTCATGCGAAGCCACCTCCTCGGGTGGTGCACGGATTGCCGTGCCCCGGCGGCCGTCGGCCACCGCGTTTCGTGTCGCTCTCCGGGTACCGCGGTGCGCGGCGGACATGCTCGTGTACGGCGTCGCATTGCGGCCACGGTCATTGTGGGGAACAGGCGGGCTGCCCGACCCCACCGGACCGCGCCCGGGGCTATGCTGCTGTATGGACGTCCCAGACCCTGGCGGCTAGTCGTTGTTCGACACAGATGGCGCGGGGAGCGGGCTCGTAGTCCGGTACCCGGCGCACCCCTGGAGGGAACCGGGTGGTCCTCTGTCCTGTCGCACAGGCGGTCGGACCGGCCTTTGCTCCGACTCCGACGAACGTACGCCCCCACCGGGAGCGCGTCAGGTCGGCCGGGTAACCGGCGTCACCGCGTCCGCTGCCGGACGGTCCCCGAACCGAGGCGTCATGCCCCTCCCACAGCTCGCCGTGTACCGCCATGACCGGAGAAAACGGGCGCTGATCACCCTGGCGGGTGAGATCGACCTGGAATCGGCGCCACTGGTGCGCGCGGCATTGGAACGCTGTCTGCGCGACGACGTACGCACCATCGACGTCGACCTCACCCCGGTCACCTTCTGTGACTGCAGCGGCCTCAACGCCTTCCTGTACGCCGCGCAGCAGATCACCCTGGCGGGCGGTTCGCTGCGACTGCACCATCCGCCGCCGACGCTCACTCTGATCCTCGGGCTCGCCGGCTGCGGGTTCCTGCTGCTCGGCCTTCCGCCCGGCCACCTGCCATCCCCCGTGGACGACACCGCTGCCATGCCCGGTGCAGCCCCGCCGGACCGGTCTGTCCCGCTTGAGCCTGCCCCGCTTGATCCTGTCCCGCTCGGGTTTGCCCCGCTGAGCTCTGTCCTCTCGGGTGATGCGCGATGACGGCCGGACCCGGGGGCGGACAGCCACGGAAGCCGGGGGACGCCGAATCCTCCGCCGAGTCGTGCGCAACGGCGCCGGGTGACGCGTACAGCCGTACCGGGCGCCAGAGCCTCCTGACCCGTCAACTCACGGTGTTGGGCCGCGTCTTCGCGTTTGCCGACGGCCTGATCCGCCCGGAACCGCACCCGCGGGACCGGCGCCTCGCCCGCCGGGTGCAGGAGCGGCTGCCGACCGGTCACCGGATATCACTCGGCGCCACCTCGGCCGTCGGGGAACGCGGCGTGGCGAGGCCGGAGGGTCTTGTCAGGCTGCCGGGAGGCGGTGGCCCGGGTGGGCTCTGAGAGCAGGTCGGCCCGCATCCAGGTACTGGTGGCCGAACAGGCGGCCCGACGAGGTGCCCGGGTCGGGGTGGTGGACGTGTGCACCGCGGTCGTGGCCGCGCTGCCGGTCGGCGGGGCCGGGCTGTCGGCGATGTCCACAGCCGCGCCGAGCCACCCGCTGTGCAGCACCGACGACATCAGCGAGCAACTGGAAGAGCTCCAGCTCACCCTGGGCGAGGGGCCCTGCGTGGACGCCTTCCTGCACGGCTCGGCCGTTCTGACGCCCGATCTGCTCACCCGTGACCTGCAGGACCGCTGGATGGTGTTCGCCGAGGCGGCCCTGGAAGCCGGGGCACGCGCGGTGTTCGCGCTCCCTCTGCAGATAGGGGCGATCAGCCCGGGAGTTCTGGACCTGTACGCCCACGTTCCGGTCCGGTTGGACGCGGAGGAACTGGCGGACGCGCTGGCGTTCGCCGATCTCGCGACTCTGGTACTGCTCGACGCGCGCATCGACGAGACGGGCGGGCCGCGCGGCGGCCCCTTCGAGGACCTGGGCGCGTACCGGGCGGAGATCGACCAGGCCAGCGGGATGCTCACGGTCCAGCTCGGCGTCGGCATCGAAGACGCCTTCGTCCGGCTTCGCGCCCATTCCTATGCGCAGGGACGGCGGCTCGCCGACGTGGCCGCGGACGTGGTGGCCCGTCGGCTTCGTTTCCCACCGGACGCGGAGCCGGATCAGGCCGGGGAGGACACCTGACCTCTTGGTACCGGACGAGGAACGTGCTGTATCTCCCGCCTTTTGGGCCGGGACCAGTCTCAAGAGGATGTCCACGATGGATCAACAGCTCCTGGCCAAGACCTTTGTCGAACTGGCCGACAACCTGGTCGCCGACTTCGACCTCATCGACTTCCTGCGCCTGCTGACCGACCGCTGCGTCGGCATGCTCGAGGCGAGCGCCGCCGGGGTGCTGCTCGCCGACCGGGACGGCAAACTCCGTGTCATGGCCACCTCCGACGAACAGGTTCGCCTGCTGGAACTCTTCCAGCTCCAGAACGACGAAGGCCCCTGCCTCGAGTGCTTCCGCACCGGCGCACCGGTGATCGTCCACGACCTGACCCGGGAGATCGACCGCTGGCCGCGCTTCGTCACGATGGCCCACCGCAGCGGATTCGGGGCGGTCCAGGCCCTGCCCATGCGCCTGCGGGACGAGACCGTGGGCGCCCTGAACCTCTTCCGCGCCGCGCCCGGCCCGTTCGACCCGGCCGCCACACTCGTCGCCCAGGCGCTGGCCGACGTCGCCACCATCAGCCTGCTGCAACAACGCACCGCCCAGCGCAGCACCGTACTCAACGAGCAGCTGCAGACGGCGCTGAACAGCCGGGTGCTGATCGAACAGGCCAAGGGGAAGCTCGCCGAACGCCAGGGCACCGACATGGAGCAGGCGTTCAGGGCGCTGCGCGGCTACGCCCGCGCCCACAACCGGCGCCTGGCCGACGTGGCCCGCGCCTTCGTCGACGACTCCGAACCCCTTCCCGGCCTGGTGGCCTGACCCACTCCCCGGCGGGGCCCGCCACCGCTCCGCGCCGTCCTCGATCAGACGGCGGTGCCTCGGGTCTGAAGCACACGGCACGGATCCCCGGACGGCCCGCGTCCGAACGGGGTTTTCGCCCCGACCGCGGCAGTCCGGCCCCAGCGGTCCCGTGCCCCCAACGGGCCCCGGCGCGACGCCGATTCGGGACTACACTGGTGAGCAGACGTCCCGGACCCCGGCGCCGCACCGCACATCGGTCACGATGGCACGTGAGCCCATCTGCCAATCTCCTGAAGCGAGGCGCCCCATGCGCACGCCGCGGCAACCACACGAACCCGAAGGCTCTCAGCCCTCCGCCATGGACACGGTACGGCTGCGACGGCTGAACCGCTGGCAGGCCGAGGGGCTGCGGGAGGACCTGGCGGATCTGTACGTGGAGTCCACCGTCACCCGGCCCGGCGAGGAGTTCCACGGACGGCAGGCGTTCCTGCGCCGGCTGGCGGACGCGGTGAAACTGCCGGGATTCGACATGCTGGTGGCCGAGGCCCGGTCCCTGACGGGGTGTGTCTTCGGAATCCCGGTGCCGCGCGACGGCTCCTGGTGGCAGGGGTTCGACGGGCCGTTGCCGCAGAACCTGGAGCAACTGACCGCGTCCGGACACGTCTTCGCGACCCTTGAGACCGTCGTCCATCCGCACCAGTACGCCCGCGGGCTCGCCCGCCGGCTCCAGGAGCGGCTGCTCGCCGACCACGAGGCTTCGCTCGGTGTCACGTTGGTGGACCGGTCCGATCGTTCGGCCCGTGCCGCCCTGGAGGCGTGGGGCTGGCAGGACGCGGGCCGGGTCCACCGCGCGCAGACCGTCCTGTGCGTACTGCTTCTGCCCCTCGGAGAGCGCACCACGGAGCATCCGGACGGCCTCACCCACAACGACCGGACCCAACGGCCCGGATAGCTCGCCCGCGCCGACCGGGCGCTACGCGTGCGCACACGTGGAGCGTCAGCAGTGCCGCATCCCCCGAAGCAGCCGTCATCTGCGGTGCTCGCCGTCCCGGCGGGCCTTGCGCCTCCACCGCGCCCGAAGCCGAGGCCGGTCCCAGAACTCCCGGTACCCTCCGGGATCGGAACCGCCGCCACGGTCCCAGCCCCCGCCTTCACCACGGCGGCCGTACTGGGCGGCGCCGAAGACCAGCACGGCCGAGGCCGCGGCCACCCACCAGATGGGGTGGAGGAAGCCGAAGCCGAACAGAATCACGAAGAGAACGAGAAGCAGGACGAACACGGCGGGCCTCCCCGGAGCGGAGCAGGGCGTCACTGCCGGGGGCCGGGGCCTGTTCGAACAGCGTAACCCTGCCCGGAGACCGCTGGTAACGCCCCCCATGTGACGGTCTCGTGCCCCGACCGGACGGCCACGTGCGTCTCGCAGTCCCGCATCCGAACCGCCCGGTCACTGTCGGCTCAGTGTCCGGGTGACCCCCGCAAGAACCGCGGTGGTCAGGATCCACCCCGCCGCGACCAGGGCGTACGCCAGCCAGGCGGCTGTTCCTCCTGGCCAGTACCAGGACGTGCGCTGCCCGAGCCCCCCGATGGGGATCAACAGGTCGAGGGTGTAGACGAAGGCGTTGAACGGCGGTACCTGTCCGGGCTCGGTCGCCTTGGGTGTGTGGGCGTCGAAGAACACGGTGCCGAGGACGACGAGGGCCGCGAGCCACAGTCCCGCCAGCCAGGGGCGGTAGCCGTAGCCGACCGTGGCGTCGAGGAGGTGTCCCCACAGCCGGGCGGGCAGGCCCAGGGTCTTTCTGCGGTGGCGCTGTTTGGCCAGCAGGACGCGGCGCGCGTCGTCGTCGTGGCCGATCTGCCGGTACCAGGAGGCGAGTTGCTCGTACGGCTGGGCGGCGTAGCCAGGATGCCGCCGTATCCACGTCACACGACGCTCCACGGTCCGGTCCTGGAGGCCGCCGCTCTCGTGGAGCGAGCCGTAGGTGAAGCCCTGCAGGCGTACGGTGTCCGGCCAGGCGTCGGCCCGGTCGTGGACGGTCACGACCCGGGCGTACTGCAGGTCCACCGCTCCGGACGGCGCCTGGGCCGGGGTGAAGACGAAGGTGCTGGTCTGCATGCGGGCACAGTCCAGTGCCAGGCCCGGGGCCTGCAGGACGGCGCCGTCGAAGGTCAGCTGGTCCGCTATCTCCGCGCCCCGCAGGCTGACGGTTCCCTCGGCCGTGAACCCCTCGGACAGCGCCAGGGTGCCCACCACCGCACGCTCGGCGAGGAGCGCGACGCCATCGGGACGCCGTAGCCGTGCCCCCTGCATGTGCAGACCGCCGGGCAACTGCGCGCCCGGCAGACGCAGGCCGCCGTGCACGGTGGTTCCGCTGCAGAACACCGCGCCCTCCACGGCGAGTCCGCCGGCCCAGACGGCCCAGCCGTCGGGGTGTGAGATCACCGCGTGGTCGAGCACCAGCTCGCCGGCCAGGCGCGCGTTCGTCAGCCCGAGTGTGCCGTTCAGCACCGTGTGGCGAAGGGAGACGGTGCCTTCCACCCGCGCCATGGTCAGGTTGAGCCCGGGCAGCCGGCTGCGCTTGATGTCGATCGTCCGGGTGGCGGCCCCGTACAGCCTGACGCTCCGCTCGAACCAGCATCCCTCGAACCACATCGCGTGCCCGATCTCGGCACCGTCCAGATCCAGTTTGCCGCTGATCCGGGCCCCTGCCAGCCGCAGCGCCGCCCTGCTTCCCGGCTGTCCCGGGTTCCCGCCGAGCAGCAGGGCGGCGACGACGGAGGCCCGCACGGTCCGCTCGACGCCCCAGTCGGCCCCGCTCTCCGGGTCGTCCTCCGCCCCGCCGGTACGGAAGTCCACGGGACGGCCCGTGGGGTATGCGTCCCACAACTGGCGTTCCGCCGAAGTGAGTTCCTCGTACGAGTGCACGAGCCGCAGACTAGCGGGCGGACGACCGCAGGTGCGGGCGGGCAGCCGCGGGTGATCGGATACGCGAGCGTTCGGGAGGGCGTTCGGGAGGACGCGCCCCGCCCGTTCCGTCACGATGAAGGGGTTCCTTCGTGACGGTAGTGGAGGTCGAGTTGAGCGGTACGGATGGAGCGGGCGGCGGCGGGTACTCCGGCACGCCCCTCGCCAAGAAGATCGGCATCAAACCCGGCCACAGTGTCCGCCTTCTGCACGCCCCCGACCCGTTCCCCCTCCCCGGCCTCCCCGACGGCGTCGACCTGGCGCCCACCGCTCCCCAAGACACCGACATCACCGTCGCCTTCTACCGCACCCACGCCGACCTGGCCGCCGAAGTCCCCGCCCTCGTCGCCGGACTCGCCGACCAGGCCATGCTCTGGATCGCCTGGCCGCGCAGAGCGGCGGGCCACGTCAGCGACATCGCCGAGAACGACCTGCGCGACCTCTTCCTCCCGCTCGGGGTGGTCGATGTGAAGGTGGCGGCGCTGGGGGAGGACTGGTCGGGGCTGAAGTTCGTACGGCGGAGGGAGAACCGGCGTCCGAAGGCGTGAGTGAGCGTACGAACGAGTGAGCCGCGTGGCACAGCGCGCCAAGACTTGGCATACGAAACGGCGTACTCAGGAAGTCCTCACCGTGAACGGCTAGCATCGCGGCCGACGTTTTCGACGGCCGGATGGGGTGAGGGCATGGGGGACCGGCAGGCACCGAGGATCGCCGTCGCCGTGGTGACCATGGGCAACCGCCCCGACGAGGTCGACGCGCTGCTGGAGTCGGTGGCCAAGCAGGACCTTGCCCCGACGAGGGTCGTGATCGTCGGCAACGGCTGCCCGCTGCCCGACTTCGCCGAACGACTCACCCTCCCCGGCGAGGTCACCCTCCTCGAACTCGACGAGAACCTCGGCTGTCCCGGCGGACGGAACGAGGCGCTGGCGGTGCTGCGGGACTTCGGGGACGTGGACGTCGTAGTCGAACTGGACGACGACGGGCTGCTGGTCGACGCCGATGTGCTGTCGCGTGTGGGGGAGTTGTTCACGGCCGACCCCCGCCTCGGCATCGTCGGCTTCCGTATCGCGGATGAGCACGGCGAGACCCAGCAGCGGCACGTGCCGAGGGTCGGGGCCTCCGATCCGATGCGGGGCGGATATGTGACCGGGTTCCTCGGCGGTGGCCACGCCTTCCGTAGCGCGATGCTGGACGAGATCGGCCACTGGCCGGCGGAGTTCTTCTTCGCCCACGAGGAGACGGACCTGGCCTGGCGGGCGGCGGACGCGGGCTGGCGCATCCTGTACGCCCCCGAACTCCTCCTCCGGCATCCGAAGACGTCCCCGGCCCGGCACGCCATCTACTACCGGGTCAACGCCCGGAACAGGGTATGGCTCGTCCGACGGCGCCTGCCCCTGCCGCTCATCCCGGTCCACCTGGGTGTCTGGGTGGCGCTCACCCTCGTACGGACGCGTTCGCGGGCGGGCTTGCGCGCCTGGTTCGGCGGGTTCGTGGAGGGGCTGCGGGAGCCCGCCGGTGAGCGGCGGCCCATGCGGTGGCGGACGGTGTGGCGGCTCTCGCGGCTGGGGCGCCCGCCCGTCATCTGAACGATCAGGTGGGGGAGGGGACGAGGGTCCCGGTCGATCACCTCCGCCGACCGAGACCCTCTGACGTCCCCCGGATCCGGCCGCGGCGGCGACACTCCCCCGAGCAACGCGTCGTACGCGCGCACCCCCGGGCCGGCTCCGATGAAATGATCACATCAGGTCGCGCCAACGGATCGCTAACATGTGGCCAACGGTTCTCTGCTTCGCGGTCGGCCCATGGCCGGCCGACCGGCCTGAAGTCGTCGTAGGGCATTCGCGAACGGCCGGGACAGCAGCCCCTTCCGGCGGAGACCGGTGAGGGAAAGGGTGGCGGGAAACCGTCCTGACGTGGGCGGGAATCCGCCAAGAACGGTGGGTTGTGGGCGACGTGAGTCGGCACGAGCTGCGGTTCGGGTTGCTGGGGACGCCGGTTCTGTACGACGTCCGGGGTGGGGCGGGGGAGTCCGGCGCCGGTGACGAGGGCGGCGTCACGACGATCGGCAGCCCCAAGGTCCGTACCCTGCTGGCCGCGCTGCTGCTGGAGGCCGGCCGGGTCGTCTCCGTCGAGTCCCTCAAGGACGCGCTGTGGGGCGGCGCGCCGCCGGCCTCCGCACAGGCATCCCTGCACAACCACGTGGCCCGGCTGCGCCGGCTCCTCGACGACCCCGAACGGCTGCGAACGGTGCCGCTCGGCTATGTACTGCGCGTCGAACAGGGCGAGTTGGACGTCCAGGTCTTCGAACGCCACCTCGCGACCGCGCGGGGCGCGTACGCCGCGCGCAACTGGGAGCGGGTCGTGCGCGAGTGCGCCGCCGCGCTCGCCCTGTGGCGCGGCACCCCGCTGAGCGGCCTGCCGGCCGAGCTCGGCGGATACGCGTATGTGCAGCGCCTGGCGGAGGCCCGGCTGCTCCTTCAGGAGTGGCGTTACGACGCGGAGCTCGCCGTCGGCGGCACCCGACTCGACCGCCTCGTCCCGGAGTTGGCCGCCCTCGCCGCCGAACATCCGCTCCGTGAGTCCTACCACCGCCAGCTGATGCTCGTCCTCCACCGCACGGGCCGCCGCGCCGAGGCCCTGGCCGTCCACCGCGATCTACGGACGCGGCTCGTGGAGGAGCTGGGCGTGGAGCCGGGGGAGGCGATTCGGGAGGCGCATGTGGAGGTGCTGCGGGGAGCTGCTGCCGGGAGTGGCGGGGATGCGGCCGCCGACGGTGCTGCCGCCGCCGGTGCCAGTCATGCGGCTGCTGTCGACCAGGGCGCTCGCATCGATGCCGGCGGCGAGCCTGGCGCCGACGCGCCTGTCCCGGCGCCCGACCCGGCAGCCGCTCTCACCGCCGCGTCCACCTCCACCGTCCCCCCGAACACGCCCGAGCCCCCCGATCACCACCACGTCGCTACGCGCGAAGACGCCACCACCCCACCTGCCGTGCCCCACCCACCCCGCCCCACCCAACCCTTCCCTCTCCCCGCTCAACTCCCGCCTTCCCCCGCCCACTTCACCGGGCGCACCACCACCCTCGACGACCTGCGCAACACCCTCGGCCTCTCCGGAATCCCCGCCGTGGCCGTCATCAGCGGCATGGCCGGCGTCGGCAAGAGCGCCCTCGCCCTGCACGTCGCCCATGAGCTGCGGGAACGTTTCCCCGATGGTCAGCTGTACGTCAACCTGCACGGTGCCACCCCCGGCATGACCCCCCTCACCTCCGCCCAGGCCCTCACGGCCCTGCTCCGCGACCTCGGCGCCGAACCCCGCCGTATCCCCGAACACCCGGACGCGGCCGCCGCGTTGCTCCGCTCCCTCCTCGCCCCGACCCGCACCCTGCTGGTGCTGGACGACGCCGCGAGCGCCGCGCAGGTACGGCCGCTGCTCCCGGCCGGCGCCGGCTGCGCCGTGATCGTCACCAGCCGCTCACCCCTCACCGCCCTCGACGGCGCCCGCCGCCACCCTCTCACCCCCCTGACCGACGAGGAGAGCGCGGCGCTGCTGCGGGCGGTCTCCGGCCGGGACGGCCTCGACGCGGCCCACCCCCTCGTCGAACTCACCGGCCGCCTCCCCCTCGCCCTGCGCATCGTCGCCGCCCGCCTCGCCGCCCGCCGGGCGCTCACCCCCGACGTACTGGCCGGCCAACTGGCCGCCACGGAGGGGAGGTTGCACCACCTGGAGTACGACGACCTGAGCGTCCGCCGCTCGCTGGCCGTGGCGCACGACGCCCTCGCCGCCTCGGACCGCGAGGCCGACCGGGACGCCGCCGTCGTACTGCGCGCGATGGGCGCCCTGGACCTGCCGGTGTACAGCTCCCCTCTGCTGGCCCGCCTCACCGCCACCGATGCCCACCGCGCCGAGTCCGCCCTGGACCGTCTGGTGGACGTGGCACTCCTGGAGGAGACGGCGTACGGCCGCTACGCCCCCCACGACCTGGTCCGCGACTTCGCCCGCGAACTGGCCGACGGGCCGGGGATCGATGAAGCAGAGGCCGACGCGGCAGGGATGGGCGTGGCCGCGGGTGATGCGGCAGGGGCGGGGGTGGCCGTGGGTGATGCGGTAGGGGCGGGGGTGGCCGTGGGTGATGCGGTAGGGGCGGGGGTGGCCGTGGGTGATGCGGCAGGGACGGGGGTGGGCGTGGGTGATGCGGCAGGGATGGGCGTGGCCGCGGGTGACGCGGCGGGGATGGGCGTGGCCGCGGGTGACGCGGCAGAGACGAGCGTGGCCATGGCCGACGCAGGACAGATGGACGCGGCCGCGGGCGACGAGACCGGTGCTGACAAGCCCCGTACTGCCCGGGCGGACGAGCCCCGTACTGCCCGGGCGGACAAGCCCCGTACTGCCCGGGCGGACGAGCCGCGTGGTGCCCGGGCGGACACAGCCGGACGTGATGACGCCGCCCCGGACGCCACCGACACCGCCCTGCGCTGGTACGCCGCCGTCGCCGAACTCGCCCTCACCGCGATCGTCGAACCCGGTCTCGACCGGGACGACCGCCGCCGCCCGACCGCCGCCCAGCCTTCCGACCACGCGGCGGAGGTCGAGGCCCTCCCCGGCTTCGAGTCCGCCGAACAGGCCTTCGCCTGGGGGGACATGGAGCTGGAGAACGTCCTGGCGCTGGTGGAGCGCTACGCCGGCGATGCAGGCGACGCCGACCTCGCCGACGCGGTTCCCGATTCCCTTCCCCACCGCCGAGCCGCCCACCTCTCCACCCTGATCCGCCTCCTCTTCCCCTATGTCCACCGCAGCGGCCGGGTCGCCGAGATGGAGGTGCTCGGTCGTGCCGCCCTCCGTCTGGCCCGGCGACTGGGCGACGAGGCGGCCGAGGCGTACGCGCTGGGTGACCTCGCCGGGCTGCACTTCCTGACCGGTCGGCAGAGCGAGGCGCTCGCCCTCAACGACCGTGCCCTGACGATCTGGCGCCGACTGGACCGGGTCTCCTGGATGCGCCGCTGCCTCAACAACCGCGGTCTGTTGCTGGAAGGCCTCGGCCGCTACGAGGAGTCCGGCCGTGCCCTGCGCCGCAGTCTGGAGTACTCACGGCAGCTGAACGACCCGCACGGCGAGGCCGTGACCCACAGCCACCTCGGCAACCTGTACGAGCACACCGACCCGCGCGCCGCCATCGAGCAGCACCGTCGTTCGCTCGCGATCGGCCAGGAGATCGGCGCCGTGATCGTGCAGCACTCCGCGCACTGCAACATCGGCTACGCCCACCTCACCCTCGGCGAACCGGCCGCCGCCCTCCCGCACTTCGAGGAGAGCCTGCGTGTCCTCGGCGGCCAGGGCGACTGGCACGGCGAGTCCCAGACCCGCCTCGGCCTGGTCCGCACCCTGCGCCTGCTCGGCCACACGGAACGCTCCGTCCACGAGTGCGCCGAACTCCTCCGCCGGGCCGATACCCGCGCCGACCGCTACACCGGCGGTCTGGCCCGCCACCAACACGGCCTCCTGCTACGGGAGTTGGGGCGCACCGAGGAGGCGTACACCGAGTGGCGCACGGCCCTCGACGCCCTGCACGGCACGGACGAGAAGACCGTGGTCACGGAACTGCGGGAACTGCTCGGCGAGACGGACGTACGGTGATCACCCCTTCCATCGACCAACTCCGGCCCTCCACCGCTCACTTCACTTCGCGTCCGCATAACACTCCACCACCGCCGTGGTGAACGGGAACCGCACCGGCGTCTCCCCGAACGTCAGTCGCCCGGCCAGGTCGGACGCCTCCCGGATGGCCCGGACGACCGTCTCCGCCTCCTCCTCGGGACAGTGCACGATCACCTCGTCGTGCTGGAAGAACACCAGCTCGGCCGCCATCCCCGCACACGCCTGCCGCAGCGCGGCGAGCAACAGCAGCGCCCAGTCCGCCGCGCTCCCCTGGACGACGAAGTTCCGGGCGAACCGTCCCCGCGCGCGGGCGTTGGTGGACGCATACCCCGGCACCCACTCACCCCCGGCTCCGGCCCCGCCCGCGGCCTCACCCGGTTCGTCCTGCGGGATGCCCGCCTCCTCCACCGCGTCCTCGCCCGCGCCGGCCGCCGGCGGACAGGTCCGCCCCAGCCAGGTCCGCACGAGCCGCCCCTCCTCACCGGCCCGCGCCGCGTCGTCGACGTAGGCCACCGCCCTGGGGAACCGGCGTCTGAGCGCGGCGAGGTTCTTCAGGCCGTCGCCGGAGGTCTGCCCGTACACCGCGCCCAGCACGGCGAGCTTGGCCTGGTCGCGGTTGCCGGAGAAGGCCCGGTCCGACACCGACTGGTACAGGTCGGTCTCCCGCCCGGCCACCTCCATCAGCCCCGGGTCGCGGGAGATGGCGGCCAGCACCCTCGGCTCCATCTGGTCGGCGTCCGCGACGACGAGCCGCCAGCCGGCGTCGGCGACGACGGCACGCCGGATCACCTTGGGGATCTGGAGCGCGCCGCCGCCGTTGGTGACCCACCGCCCCGTGACGGTCCCGCCCGCCATGAACTCCGGCCGGAACCGCCCCTCCCGCACCCAGTCCTGCAGCCAGGACCAGCCGTGCGCGACCCAGATGCGGTACAGCTTCTTGTACTCGACCAGCGGTTTCACGGCCGGATGGTCGAGGGACTGGATCTCCCACCGCCGGGTGGACTTCACCTTGATCCCGGCCTGCGCGAAGGCCTTGATGACATCGGCCGGGAGATCGGGCCGTACCCGCCGCCCGAAGGCCGCCGACACCTCGTCCGCGAGCTCGGCGAGCTTCCGGGGCTCACCACCGCCCGCGTAGCGCTCGCCGAGCAGTTCGTGCAGCACGTGACGGTGCACCTCGGCGCTCCAGGGCAGCCCGGCGCGGTTCATCTCGGCGGCGACCAGCGTCCCCGCCGACTCGGCCGCGGTCAGCAGCCGCATGCGGTCCGGGTGCGCGGTCGTGTCGTGCCGGCGCTGCTGTTCGGCGTACACCTCGACGAGGTCGGAGAGCGGCACCTGGGTGGCGCGGGGCTCGAAAAGGGAGGACTGCGAGCCCGGTTCGGCGGAACGCTGGGGTGGATCGGGCGGTACGGGCCCGCCACGCAGCCGCGCCAGGGCGGCAGCGGCCGACCGGGGCTCCCCGGACCGCCCCTCGTGCCCGAGCAGCAGGGTCTCGGCGTCCTCGACGTCGTAGCACCGCTCGACTCGCACCCCCGCGGCGAGCAGACGCGGATACACCTCGGCCGTGGACCGCCACACCCACCGCGCGACCTCCGGCCGCCCCCGCACGGCCTCCGCGAGATCCGCCTCCCACCGCACCGGCCCCGCGAGCACCCCGCCGGGACCGAGGGGGGCGACCTCCACGCCACCGTCCTCGGTCGGAGCGAGCGCCCACCGATCGACCATGCCGCGAGTCTCGCACCCACCACTGACAACGCCCCGGCTCAGAGCGGACCGGCCTGTCGGTGGGCGCCCGGGATTTCCCGGAAAGGCACCAACCGTCGGACCAGGCCGTCCGAGGGCCCGGGTCTTCCCGGAACACGGCGCGGATCGGTCGCAGCCCGGCTCGTCCCCGCCCGTCCGGTTCGATGGGCAGGCCCAGGACCAGGTGGGCGGGGAGGTCCTCGGTGCTGCCGGCCGGCTTGGCCGCGTCGTGGGCCGCCATCACCACGTTGCGGGCCCGCAGCGTGTACCGGCTGAAGCCTCCCTGGCTCGGGTCGAGCTCGGCCGACTCCTTCGGCACGAACCGCTTCTGCGCGGTCTGCCGGGTGACTCCCATGCTCCGCCCGATGTCGGTCCAGGACGCACCGGAGCGCCGGGCCCGGTCCACGAAGTGGCCGATCAGATGGTCGGCCACCTCGCCCAGGTGATCGGCGGCGATCACCGCGTCCTGGAGCTGTTCGAGGGGTTCCTGGTGGACCCGTTTGATCGCCGCGATGAGTTCGTCGAGACGTACGGATGACGTGCAGCTCGGGTTCGTCGACATATGTCAACCGTAGATTGACAGTGAAGGGGTTTAAACCCTGCGTTGACACCCCGCTCCTCATACGCGCGCGTGCCCAGTTCGACGAGTCCCGCGAAACCCGGTGTGGCGTGTGAAGGAACGGTGATTGACTCAGCTGCCATGACCACGACCACGCCGACGACGAACGCCACCCCCGCGCCGGCCGGGGCTCCCGCCCCCGTCGCCGACGTCCCCGCGGTCCTCGACGAGACGGTCCGCCTCCTCACCGAGCAGTACGTCTTCCCGGACGTCGCCGAGCAACTGGCCGCGCTGCTGCGCCGGCGCCTGGCGGAGGGGGCGTACGACGTGGAGAGCGCCGAGGAACTCGGCGCTCTGGTCACCGCGGACCTGCAGTCCGTCAACGGCGATCCGCATCTGCGCCTCAAGTACCACCCCGAGCAGGTGCCACAGGGCCAGGGCGAGGCCGCGCTGGCCGCGATGCGCCGCGCCTTCGACGCCTCGCTGGGAGGCGTCCCGCGCGTGCAGCGGCTGGACGGCGGCACGGCCCTCCTCGAACTGGCCCCCGCCCTCTTCCCGCTCGCCTGGTCCGCCGAGCCGCTGGCCGCCGCGCTCACCCTGATCGCCCCGGCCGAGGCCCTGATCCTGGACCTCAGGGCCAACGGCGGCGGCGACCCGGACACCGTCGCCTTCGTCTGCAGCTACCTCCTGGACGAACGCACCCACCTCAACACCATGTACACGCGCGCGGGCGAGCGGCACGAGCAGTCCTGGACCGTGCCGCACGTCCCCGGCGCCCGCTTCGGCGGCACCAAGCCGGTCTACGTCCTCACCGCTTCCCGCACCTTCTCCGGTGCCGAGGAACTCGCCTACGACCTCCAGCAGCTGGGCCGCGCGGTCGTCGTGGGGGAGGCCACCCGCGGCGGTGCCCACCCGCGCGAGGGCTGGACCGTCCATCCGAACCTGGAGGCCACCGTCCCGGTGGCCCGCGCGATCAACCCCGTCTCCGGCACCAACTGGGAGGGCACCGGCGTTCACCCCGACATCCCGTGCCCGGCGCCCGACGCCCTGGACCGGGCCCTGACCCTGCTCCACGGCTAGCTTGCTAGCGCCCACCGACACGACCGCCCCGCCCACCTAGCCCTCCCCGACCGACGAAGCGGCATCGCCCACGGCACCGTCGGCCTGCACAGGGCACCCGAGACCGCGCGACCGGCGGACCGCTCGCCCTCGCAACCGCCCCCACCCACCCAGCCAACCGGCACCGCCCCGCGCCCGGTTGTCAGTCCCGCATGTCACGATCGAAGAGTGAGCACCACGTCCAGCACCAGAACCGTCGACAAGGCGTTCCGGGCCGCCCTGTACGCCGATTCCGACTCCGCCCTCGACACCGGCGCGTCCCTGCTCGCCGCCGACCCCGCCGCCGACGCCGAACTGGCCCGCCGCGGCCGGGAGTTCATGGCCTCGGCCTGGCAGCGCGGCTGGCAGCCCGCCGACGTGATCCGCATCGTCCGGCGCGACCTGGACGACGTACACGTACGCCTGGCGTCGGCACTCGTCCGCGAGCAGGCGCCGTACGACCGCCCCCGCGGCCCCCGCTGGACCGCACAGCTGGACGAGCTCACCACGGACGCCACCGACGCCCCGGAGACCCCGCCGCGCACCGACCGCTTCTCGCACGCGACCACCCTCCTGGAGCTGTACCGCCTGCTGCTGCGCCTGCCGACCCTCGAACCCGTCGACGAGCGCGATCACGACGACAAGCCCGGCGCGGCCCGCCGCACCGGCCCCGAGTCCCGCATGCTCACCCGCATCCGCGCCCTGCTCGCCAAGGCCGAGGCGACCGGGTTCCCGGACGAGGCGGAGGCGCTCACCGCCAAGGCGCAGGAACTGACGGCGCGTTACAGCATCGACGAGGCGCTGCTCGCGGCGCGCGCGCCCGCCCCGGACGCCCCGGGCGCCTGCCGGATCGGCGTCGAGCCGCCGTACGAACAGGCCAAGGCGGTCCTCCTGGACGCGGTCGCCACCGCCAACCACTGCCGGACCGTGTGGAACGAACCCTTCGCCTTCTCCACGGTCGTCGGCTTCGAGGCCGACCTGGAGGCGGTCGAGCTGCTCTACACCTCGCTGCTCGTGCAGGCCACGCACGCGATGACGAAGGCCGAGGCGGCCCAGCGCGCGGGCGGCCGCAGACGCACCAAGACCTTCCGTCAGTCCTTCTTCGCCGCCTACGCCCACCGCATGGGCATACGCCTCGCCGCGGCCGCCGAGACCCAGGTGACCGACGACCTGCTCCCGGTCCTCGCCTCCCGTGAGGTCGCCGTCACCGCGCACGCGGACCGCATGTTCCCGAACACGACCACGACCCGGCTGCGCGGCGTGACCGACGCGGCGGGCTGGACGGAGGGCGCCGAGGCCGCGGACCGGGCGCGGATGGGCACCCGGCCCCGGCTCCCGTGAACCGACGTCAGTCGCCGGCCTGGGTGAAGGCGCTGACCGAGGCGATCACGTTGCCGACGTCGCCCTTGGCGGCCACGGACCCGTACGACCACTTGAAGCTCTGCGTCTTGGACGAGCCGGGCAGGGAGATCTGCAGCGTGTCCGCGTCGAGGCTGAGCTTGTCGCCCTTCTTGCCGCGCTGGTAGGTGATGGTGAAGGTGGCCGCCTCATTCTTGCCGAGGGTCAGCTTCTGGGCCTTGGCGCCCTTCTCGGCCGGAAGGGAGTCGTTGATCCCGCGCTGCGCCAGAGCGACGCCTGGCAAGTCGTCCAGAGTGCACTTGGTGTCCCGGTTGGTCACGGTGACCGGTACCTGACCGGTGTCGCCCACGGACGGTGCGACGCTGGCCGGGCCGACGTGCACGGCTACCCGGTCGAGCGAGCAGGCGCTGCTGTCCTTGCTGTCGGCGCTGCCGCCACCGTCGTCGCAGCCGGTCAGAAGCAGGGCCGCGGCAAGGGCGGCGACGGTGAGAGGGATGGCGCGCATATGGGTCCTTGGTTCTTCGGGTGCGTCAGGGCGTGACGCCGCTGATCGAGTCCATGGATCATCACGCACGAATCCATGAACCGGTTGCCGGCCGCGCCCCGCGAACGAACCGTTCGCCGGCTACTGCCCGAGGCTCGCCGTCGGCAGCCCCGACGGTAGCTGCCCGCCCTCCGCCTTGGTGTAGTTCTCCTTGCCGAGACTGCCCGACCAGGTGATCTTCAGTGCGTTCTTGCTGACGGACTCGACCATCCCCGTGGCCCGCTCCTTGTTGCCGTTCGTGCAGGTCAGGTGGATCATCTCCATCCCGGCCTCCTTGCCGGCGGTCCCGCTGCACACGGCCCCGCCGGTCGAGAAGAGGCCGGCCTGCTTGCCGGTGATGACCAGGGCGACCGCCTTGCCGCCGGTCGTGGCGAGCCAGTTGCCCTGCAGATCGTCGGAGGCGCTGGTCGCCGAGCCGCTGCCGCCGCCCGTGTCCGCGGTCGAGCCCGAGGAGGCCGACGTGCTCGGGGTGGACGAGGAGTCGTCCTGGGAGCCGCCGCCGCTGCACGCGGTCAGCACGAGCGCACCCGCCAGACCCGCGGCAGCCGCGGCGATGCGCACCCGCCGGCGCGACACCGTGCGAGAGGGACGCGTGAAGGTCGCCGAATTCACTGGTAGCTCCCAAGCAGTAGCGGGCCGTGGCGGGCGGCACGGCCGGCTGGCCGAAACGCCCGCAGCAAGCTACCAGGGCCGACCGTCCGTCCCATGGGGACCGGCTGTGAGATTCACGAGACCCACCAGACACACGCGGGCGCCGCATGGGCGCGAGAAACCACGACGGTGCCGCACCCGCGACACGCGGACTGGACCAATCTTCGGAATCTGGAACACGAGAGCCGCCGTACGCGTCTCTTCCTAGTGGATGCATGTCGTGCGGGTTCCGGGGCACACGCCGGAACAGATACCACCCCGTACGTCACATCTGTAACCACAGCACCACCCCCCGTGCACGTGCATCTGCTCATGCATCTGCACGTGAACAGGGCTATGATCCGGACCAGTTGACCTCTGCATCACTGGCCCCAAGGCCACCGCACCACCGGGGAGCGACCTGTGGACCACGACGTGTACAACGACGTGTACAACGGCATGGCAGCCACGGAGCTGAACGGGGTGGCCTGGCAGAAGAGCCGGCACAGCAACTCGCAGGGCTCCTGCGTGGAGTTCGCCCGGCTTCCCGGCGGCGACGTGGCCGTCCGCAACTCCCGATTCCCCGACGGCCCTGCCCTCGTCTACACACGCGCGGAGATCGAGGCGATGCTGCTCGGCGTCAAGGACGGCGAGTTCGACCACCTGGTGGGCTGACCGGCCGGCCAGGCCCATCGCACGGAACGACGCCGTAACGCGCGTAGAACCGCGGCGTCAGAAAACGCCGCGGCACCTCACTCCTCGGCCCCCGGCTGCGACAGCGGCGGCTGAGGCAGCCGGAACAGCGCCCAGACCACCTTCCCGCCGAGCGTCCCCGCCAGCGGATGCCAGCCCCAGCCGTCGGCGAACGAGTCGACGAGGAACAGCCCACGCCCCGACTCGGCCGAGAAGTCCTCCGCCTCACGCTCGACCGGGCTCTCCTGGCTGGGGTCGCGCACCGCGCACACCAGCCGCTCGGTCCACCGCATCAAATGCAGCCGTACGGCCGGGTGTTGGTCCGCGACGCACACCGCACCCGCCGGCAGCGCATGTCGCAGCGCGTTGGTCACCAGCTCGGAAACGACCAGGCACACATCGTCGAAGCGCTCGCCGATCTCCCACTGGTCCAGCGTCTTCCGCGTGAAGACTCTCGCCTCGCGCACCGCTTCGAAGCGGGCGGGAAGGGCGCAGGACGCGGCGCTGGACACGGCCGCGGGATCCAGCGGCGGAAGGCCCTGCCGTAACGGCTCGAGCATGGTCGATCCATTCGTCCCCATGCGAGGCACTCCCGGGAATTCGCGGTCCAAGCGTGCACGATGCAGCGGTTGCGCGAGACCATGGTCTTGGATGCGCGGTGCAGATGCAAGGTGCAGATGCACGTGCACGTGACCGAATTGGACCCTCCGGTACCGTTTCTTGGTCATTTTTTCCGCCATCTTCTCTCCCCCTACTTGCCAACTCCTTCCTGCTTCCTGTGCAGAATCTCTGACTTCTTTCCTTCTCTGTAATCGGACGAGTACTGCTCGGAGTGATTTAGTGGCAGACTCTGGCCCCTGAAGCGGTTGGGGAGGCTGGCGAACGTGAGCGTGGGAGAGCCCGGATCGGTGGTGCGGCGCATGCTGCTCGGGTCACAACTCAGGCGGCTGCGCGAGTCGCGCGGCATCACGCGCGAGGCGGCGGGTTACTCGATCCGCGCCTCGGAGTCGAAGATCAGCCGGATGGAGCTGGGCCGGGTGAGCTTCAAGACACGGGACGTGGAAGACCTGCTGACCCTGTACGGCATCACAGACGAGGCGGAGCGCACCCAACTCCTCTCCCTCGCCCGGGAGGCCAACGTGACGGGTTGGTGGCACAGCTACTCGGACGTCCTGCCGAGCTGGTTCCCCACTTATGTGGGTCTCGAGGGCGCCGCGTCCCTCATTCGGGCGTACGAGGTGCAGTTCGTGCACGGACTGCTGCAGACCGAGGCGTATGCACGTGCAGTCGTCCGGCGCGGAATGAAGGGCGCGAGCAGGGCCGAGATCGAGAAGCGGGTCGCCGTGCGCCTGGAGCGCCAGAAGTACCTCGTCTCCGAGAACGCCCCCGACTTCCACATCGTCCTCGACGAGGCGGCGCTGCGACGCCCGTACGGCGACCGCGAGGTGATGCGCGGTCAGCTCCAGCACCTGATCGAGGTGTCCGAGCATCCGAACGTGCGGCTGCAGGTGATGCCGTTCGGCTTCGGCGGTCACTCTGGCGAGAGCGGCGCCTTCACGATCCTCTCCTTCACGGAGTCGGACCTGACGGACGTCGTCTATCTCGAACAGCTCACCAGCGCGCTCTACTTGGACAAGCGCGAGGACGTCGCCCAGTACGAGAAGGCTCTCAAGGAACTCCAGCAGGACAGCCCCGGTCCGGACGAGAGCCGCGATCTTCTACGCGGCCTCCTCCAACTCTCCTAGGGTTCTCCCCATAACTTCGCTCACAGTCCCCAACTCACTTGCATCACAAGTACGATGACAAGTGATCAGCCCGTGATGTAGATCGCGTGTCTGCTAGTGATTTGGGGATCACATGTCGTCGTACTTCACCGACCTGGCCCAGCAGTACATCGACGGTGAGTGGCGCCCGGGGACGGGTTCCTGGGACATCATCAACTTCAACCCGTACGACGGCGAGAAGCTGGCGTCGATCACCATAGCCACGGTCGACGAGGTCGACGAGGCGTACCAGGCGGCGGCCCGCGCGCAGAAGCAGTGGGCGAAGACCAATCCGTACGCCCGCCGCGCGGTCTTCGAGAAGGCGCTGCGTCTGATCGAGGAGCGCGAGCAGGAGATCACCGAGGTGATCATCGCAGAGCTCGGCGGTACGCATCTGAAAGCCGGCTTCGAACTCCACCTGGCCAAGGAGTTCCTGCGCGAGTCGATCCAGTGGGCCCTGCGCCCCGAGGGCAAGATCCTCCCCTCCCCGGTGGACGGCAAGGAGAACCGCGTCTACCGCGTCCCGGTCGGCGTCGTGGGCGTGATCAGCCCCTTCAACTTCCCCTTCCTCCTCTCGATCAAGTCGGTGGCGCCGGCCCTGGCGCTCGGCAACGCCGTGGTCCTCAAGCCCCACCAGAACACGCCGATCACCGGCGGCTCCCTGGTCGCGAAGATCTTCGAGGACGCGGGCCTGCCGGCCGGCCTCCTGAACGTCGTCATCACGGACATCGCGGAGATCGGCGACGCCTTCATCGAGCACCCGATCCCGAAGGTCATCTCCTTCACCGGCTCCGACAAGGTCGGCCGCCATGTGGCCACCGTCTGCGCCTCGCACTTCAAGCGCTCGATCCTCGAACTCGGCGGCAACAGCGCCATCGTGGTCCTCGACGACGCCGACCTCGACTACGCGGTCGACGCGGCGGTCTTCAGCCGCTACGTCCACCAGGGCCAGGTCTGCATGGCGGCCAACCGCGTCCTGGTGGACCGCTCGATCGCCGACGAGTTCACCGAGAAGTTCGTCGCCAAGGTGAGGACCCTGAAGGTCGGCGACCCGAGCGACCCGCAGACCGTCATCGGCCCGCTGATCAACTCCTCGCAGGCGGAGGCGATTTCGGCCACCGTCGAGCAGGCGATCGCCGGGGGCGCGACGGCCCTGCTGCACGGCACGACCACCGACAACCTGGTCGAGCCCTCCGTCCTGACCGGCGTCCCCGCCGACTCGCCCCTCCTCCACCAGGAGGTCTTCGGCCCGGTCGCCTTCGTCATCCCCTTCGACGGCGAGGAGGAGGCGGTACGCATCGCGAACGACACCCCGTACGGCCTCAGCGGCGCCGTCCACACCGGCGACATCGAGCGGGGCGTCAACTTCGCCAAGCAGATCGACAGCGGTATGTTCCACGTCAACGACGGCACCGTCCACGACGAGCCGATCGTCCCCTTCGGCGGCGAGAAGAGCTCCGGCGTCGGCCGCCTGAACGGCGAAGGCACCGTTGAGTGCTTCACCACCCAGAAGTGGATCTCGGTGCAGCACGGCCGGAGCGGCTTCCCGTTCTGATTTCTTGAGTACGACCGCGTGGACCGGGCCATTGAGGACAGGATCTGACCTCGATGGCCCGTAGCTTCGTCGATGTCAGGCAGGGGGACCGACCTCCTGCCCCCGGCGAAAGGCGACGGTCATGGTCACCCACGTACCGGCAGAGGCGCAGGGCGACGAGCGCGGTGCGCTCCTCGCGTTCATCGAGGAACAGCGCGGCGGAATCCGGCGGGCGCTGCTCGGACTGACCGCGGAGCAGGCCGCGAGCAAGCCGAGTGCGAGCAAGCTCTCCCTCTCCGGCCTGCTCAAGCACGTCGTCGAGGTCGAGCAGAGCTGGATCGCGCGTGCCAAGCAGGAGCCGCCGGCGATCCAGCGCGACGAGACCAACTGGCACGAGACCTTCCAGCTCGTCGACGGCGAGACCGTCGAGTCGCAGCTCGCGTACTGGGAGAAGGTCGCCGCCGAGACCGAGGCCTACATCCGCTCGGTGCCGAGCCTGGACGACACCTTCCCGCTGCCGCCGGACCCGTGGTTCCCGCCGGAGGGCCGTGTCTCCGTGCGCTGGCTCTGTCTGCACCTGATCCGCGAGACCGCCCGGCACGCAGGACACGCCGACATCATCCGGGAGTCGCTGGACGGCGCCACCGCCTTCGAGCTGGTGGCGAAGGAACGGGGCACGTCCTGGGGCTGACCTCCCGCGGCCTACGCTGGCCCCATGTCAGCGATCCGCCTGCTCGTGCTCGGCGCGGTCCGCCAGCACGGGCGGGCCCACGGCTACCAGGTGCGGGGCGACCTGGAGTACTGGGGCGCGCACGAGTGGTCCAACGCCCGGCCGGGCTCGGTCTACCACGCGCTCAAGCAGCTGGCGAAGCAAGGGCTTCTGCACGCGCACGAGATCGCTCCGTCCACGGCCGGCGGTCCGCCGCGCACGGAGTACGAGATCACCGAGGCCGGCACCGACGAGTACCTCCGCCTGCTGCGGGAGGCGCTGGCCTCCTACGACCAGCGGACGGACCTGAAGTCGGCGGCCATCGGCTTCATGCTCGACCTGCCGCGCGCCGAGGTGGTGTCCCTCCTGGCGGAGCGCATCCGC
Organism: Streptomyces sp. NPDC001617; assembly: GCF_053596855.1. Taxonomy (NCBI): domain Bacteria; kingdom Bacillati; phylum Actinomycetota; class Actinomycetes; order Kitasatosporales; family Streptomycetaceae; genus Streptomyces; species Streptomyces sp. NPDC001617. Next base: position 13,035 of record NZ_JBSFHA010000052.1, on the reverse strand, counting down.
CGCATCGAGGAGTGGCGCGGCTCCGTCACCGAGCACTACATCCCCGAGGACGGCCCCGAACAGCTCGGCCACATCGGCGAGATCATGAACCTCTGGGTCCATACGGCCGACGCCGAGGCCGGGTGGACCCGGGGCCTGATCGGCCGGATCGCGGGCGGGGCGTACACCTTCGCGGGGGAGGGCGAGCCGTTCGTCGGGGTCCTGGCCGACGGCCGGGAGAACCCGTACGCGACGGGAGAGCGGCACCCGGAGGACGAGCGCTGACCCGCTCGGGCCCTAGTGATGGAAGCCCGTCGCCGTCCCCTTGTCTCTCGTGAACGGATGCGGCTGTCGGCGCAGCTCCGGCAGGAAGCGGGTCAGCTCCTCCACGAAGAGGTCGGCGAGGTCGGCCGAGAAGCCGTTGCGGCAGACGACCCGGAGCACGGAGAGGTCCTCGCGGTTCGGCGGGAAGGTGTAGGCGGGGACCAGCCAGCCGCTCTCGCGCATCCGCCGGGAGACGTCGAAGACGTCGTACGAGTCCACGCCCTCAGCCGTGGTGAAGGCGAAGACGGGCAGTTCGTCGCCTCTCGTCAGCAGGCGGAAGTCGCCGAGCGCCTCGATGCGTTCGGCGATGCCCATGGCCACGTCCCGCGAGGTCTGCTGCACCGCCCGGTAGCCGTCGCGGCCCAGTCGCAGGAAGGTGTAGTACTGCGCGACCACCTGGGCCCCGGGGCGTGAGAAGTTGAGGGCGAAGGTGGGCATGTCGCCGCCCAAGTAGTTGACGCGGAAGACCAGTTCCTCCGGCAGCGCCTCCTTGTCGCGCCACAGCGCCCAGCCGACGCCCGGGTAGACCAGCCCGTACTTGTGCCCCGAGGTGTTGATGGACGCCACGCGCGGGAGGCGGAAGTCCCAGACCAGGTCCTCGTCGAGGAAGGGCGCGACCATGCCGCCGGACGCGCCGTCGACGTGTACCGGGATGTCCAGGCCCGTGCGCTCCTGGAGGGCGTCGAGGGCCGCGCAGAGGTCGGCGATGGGCTCGTAGGAGCCGTCGAAGGTGGAGCCGAGGACGCCGACGACCCCGATGGTGTTCTCGTCGCAGAGCTCGGCGGCGGCCTGGGGGTCGAGGTGGAAACGGTCGCCCTCCATGGGCACCTGTCGGGCCTCCACCTCCCAGAAGTTGCAGAACTTGTCCCAGCAGACCTGGACGTTGACCCCCATGACCAGGTTCGGGCGGGCGCCCGGCGACTGGTTCCGCTTGCTCCACCGGCGCTTGAGCGCCATTCCGGCGAGCATGCACGCCTCGCTCGACCCGGTCGTCGAACAGCCCACGGCCGCGGCCGGATCCGGCGCGTGCCACAGGTCGGCGAGCATCGCCACACAACGGCGCTCCAGCTCGGCGGTGCGCGGGTACTCGTCCTTGTCGATCATGTTCTTGTCCCGGCACTCCGCCATCAGGACGCCGGCCTGCGGCTCCATCCAGGTGGTGACGAAAGTGGCCAGGTTCAGCCGGGAGTTGCCGTCCAGCATCAGCTCGTCGTGCACCAGCTGGTACGCCGCCGTCGGCGCCATGGGGGAGTCCGGCAGCCGGTGCCTGGGCGGGGCCTCGGTCATGCCGCCGAGCGGATTGGCCTCGCCGTAGAAGGGGTTGACGGACAGCAGGCGCTCGTCGGGCTTGTCGGGACCTTTGTGGAGCGGCATGGACGATCTCCCTCGTGTCGTCTGAAGAACGGCTGTCGGCGGACCGGAGTTCCGTCGTCCCGCAACTGCATCGGGGGCCGGCCGGTCACCAGCAGCCAGGGGGGCAGCGGGGCCAGGCGGGTGACGGCCGGCAGCATGCCGAGCACGCCCGCGGCGACACCGAGCCCCGGATACACGGCCGCCACGAGCGCGTGCCGCCCAGCCCGAAGGCGGCCGTGCGCGCCCAGTCCGAAGGCGGCCCCCCACGAACACCGCCGGAAAGATCCGCCCGCCGCGGAAACCGCAGGCGCGGCGACCAGCAGAGCCGCGTGCTTCACCACCGCCATCCCCACGAAGCCGCGACCTCGTCCAGCCCTCTGAAGAGCGTCAGATGCCCGCCCAGGGCCCCAGCAGCCCCAGCACGACTCCGCCGACCGCAAGCGCCACCACGGGGTGCCCGAGACGCCGTCTTCCGGCGCCCAGCCGCGCTGCCCGAACGCGGGCAGATGCAGATCGAAGGTCGGACGCGCCACCAGAGTGGTCGTCAGGGCCCCTGCGCCGACCGCGGCCAACGGCCCGAAGACGTTGTCCCACGGCAGCCCCTTCAGCTGCCACCCGGCCGACATCGGATTCCTCCAGAGCACCGTGCTGCACGGACTCCGCCGCCGCGCTCACTCCGAGGAACAGCAGGCTCGCGATCACACCCACGACGAGAGCGGGGAGGATCAGCGGCAGCGGCACGCGCGTGTGGCCGACGGAACGCTGGGCGCCCGCTGGGTTCCGTCGCGGAGCCGGTCTTCGGAATCCGGCTTGCACCTCACGCGACGTGAGGGCCCACCGTGGAGCGCGTACCGAGAAGGGAGCGGACGAAGTGAGTCACTCGGCAGGACAGGACGGCTACTCCGTGGGACGGGTCGCGGGCTTCGCCGGCGTCACGGTGCGCACGCTGCACCACTACGACGCCATCGGCCTGCTCGTCCCGAGCGAGCGCAGCCACGCGGGCCACCGGCGCTACAGCGAGGCCGACCTCGACCGGCTGCAGCAGATCCTGTTCTACCGGGAACTCGGCTTCCCGCTCGAGGAGGTCGCGGCCCTGCTCGACGACCCGGAGACGGACCCGCGCGCGCATCTGCGCCGCCGGCACGAGCTGCTGACCGCCCGGATCGAGAAGCTGCAGAAGATGGCCGAGGCCGTGGAGCACGCCATGGAGGCACGCAAGATGGGCATCAACCTCACCCCCGAGGAGCGGTTCGAGGTCTTCGGCGACAAGGACCCCGAGCAGTACGCCGAGGAGGCGGAAGCGCGCTGGGGCGGCACGGAGGCGTACGCCGAGTCGCAGCGCCGGGCCGCCCGCTACACCAAGGCGGACTGGAAACGTCTGCAGGCCGAAGTGGACGACTGGAGCGAGCGTTACGCCGCCCTGGTGGCCGCCGACGAACCGCCGACCGGCGAGGCGGCGATGGACCTGGCCGAGGAGCACCGCCTGCACATCCACAGGTGGTTCTACGAGTGCCCGTACGAGATGCATCAGTGCCTCGCCGGCATGTACGTGTCCGACGAGCGCTTCAAGGCGTTCTACGACTCCATGCACCCGGGTCTGGCCGAGCACCTCAGGGACGCGATCACGGCGAACGCGTCCCGGCACACCTCGTGACCCTCCTGGTCCGGAGGATCACTCCCGGGCGATGACCACGGCCGTCCCGTACGCGCACACCTCGGTCCCCACGTCGGCCGCCTCGGTCACGTCGAACCGGAACATCAGCACGGCGTTCGCGCCACGCGCGCGTGCCTGCTCGACGAGCCGCTCCATGGCCTGGTTCCGGGTCTGCACGAGCGTCTTGGTGAGCCCCTTGAGCTCACCGCCGATCATCGACTTCAGCCCCGCGCCGATCTGGCTGCCGAGGTGCCGGGAGCGCACGGTGAGCCCGAACACCTCACCCAGCACCTCCTGAACCCGGAATCCGGGGACGTCGTTCGTGGTGACGACCAGTACGTCCGGCTGGGGCCCCTGGCCGCCGCCGTATTCATCGATGCCCATAACCTCACAGCTTTGTCCCAGGCGGCCCACAGTGCATCCTGGAGACACCGGTGGAACCTGGGGCGGACACATTGCGTTGATAGCTTTGAGCCCCCGGAAGGACGCCGTACCTTCCCCACCTCTCAGGAGCCCGGAACCGTGACGACGATTGCCCTCGGCCCGAGCTGGCTGGATCCGAACCACCTTCTGGACACGTTCGGCATCTGGGGCCTGCTCCTCATCGTCTTCGCGGAGTCGGGCCTGCTCATCGGCTTCTTCCTGCCGGGCGACTCCCTGCTCTTCACCACCGGCCTGCTGATCACGTCGAACCAGATGGACTTCCCCCTGTGGGGAGCGATCGCGCTGATCTGCCTCGCCGCGATCCTCGGTGACCAGGCGGGCTACATGTTCGGCAAGAAGGTCGGCCCGTCGCTCTTCAACCGCCCGGACTCCCGCCTCTTCAAGCAGGAGAACGTGGTCAAGGCCCACGAGTTCTTCGAGAAGTACGGCCCGAAGTCCCTGGTCCTGGCCCGCTTCGTGCCCATCGTGCGCACGTTCACGCCGATCATCGCCGGCGTCAGCGGTATGAAGTACCGCTCGTTCCTGACGTTCAACGTCGTCGGCGGCGTTCTCTGGGGAGCGGGCGTCACCCTGCTCGGCTCCTGGCTCGGCAAGATCGACTTCGTGAACAAGAACATCGAGGCGATCCTGATCCTGATCGTCTTCGTCTCGGTGATCCCGATCATCATCGAGTTCCTGAGGGCCCGCTCGAAGAACAAGAAGGGCGACCAGGAGCCGTCGGCTCCGCTCCGGCACCAGGCCCCGCCGGTGATGGACGACGCGACGACCCAACTGCGCCGCATCCCGCCGACCGAGCCCACCTACCAGCAGCCCCAGCAGCCGCCGCACAACAACCCCGACCAGCAGTACGTACAGCAGTACCCCCAGCAATACCCCCAGCAGACGTACCAGCAGCCTCAGTACGGCGACCAGCAGCAGTACCCGTACAACCAGAACCAGGGTTACTAGAAACCCCGGGTCCGCTTCGCCGCCCGGCGCCTGGCGGTGGACGCGCCCGGAACCCGCAGGAACAGCCGCGAGATCTCCGACCCCAGATTGACCCCGATGGCGATGGCCATGGCGAGAGACGCCGCCGTCGCCAACGACACCAACCCCTTGTCGATGTCGTTCTGGGCGATCGCCAACAACCCGAAGTACGTCGAGGAACCCGGCAGCAGCGGCCCGATCGCCGCCGTCGTGTACGGCAACGCGGACGCGAACCGATACCGGGACAGCAACTGCCCGAACAGCCCCACCAACCCGGCCGCCACGGCCGTAGAGGCAACCGGAGACAACCCGCCGGGGTAGTGCAGGGCGCCGTACACACACCACGCCACGCCGCCGTTCAGCGTCACCCACAGCACGGTCGACCGCTCCTGCTGCAGCAGCACCGCGAACGTCAGCGACAGCAGCATCGACGCGCCGATCTGCCACCACGGCCGCTCGGTGATCGTCACGGCCACGTCGGGATTCAGCTTGGCGTCGAGGTTCACCCCGAAGTACAGGACGACCAGCACACCCGTCACGATCCCGACGAACAGGTAGACGACCTCCAGCAGCCGCGCCGACGCGGTGATGTAGAACCCGGTCAGCCCGTCCTGTACGCCCGCCACCAGCGCCCGCCCCGGCAGCAGCGCGAACAGCCCGCCGGTGATGACGGCGGAGGCCTTCACGTCGACGTGGGCGACCGTCAGCGCGACCCCTATGGTCGCCGGCGGCATCGCGGCGATCGTGAACTGGTAGAACTCCGGCAGCCCGCGCCCCGCGCACAGCCACGCCAGCCGGTCGCCGAGCATCGCGCCCAGCATGGCCGCGAAGAAGACCATCACGTCACCGCCGACGAGCACGGAGGCGGCGCCCGCGAGCAGCCCGCTGGCGCCCGTCAGGACCCAGGTGGGGTACGGGTGCCGGTTGCGGCGGATCTCGGCGAGACGGCGGTACGCCTCCTCCAGGGAGATGTGGCTCTCCGGGTCGCTGAGGTCGTCCACCAGCCGGAACACGGCCGCGAGCCGCGTGTAGTCGGTGGCCCGGCGCCGCACGGTCCGGGAGGCCGTCACCGGGTCGTCGACCAGGGACGGCTGGTAGGAGATCGACAGCAGGGTGAAGGTGACGTTCGGCTCGCAGCGGTCGAGGCCGTACGAGCGGCAGACCGCGAACATCGCGGCCTCCACGTCCTCCGCGCCCTCGCCGCCCGCCAGCAGCAACTCCCCGATACGCAGCGTGAGATCGAGCACGCGCGGGACGGCGGGGCCGCCCTCCTCAGCCTTGGGCCCCGGCTCCGGTGCGGGCCGCTCGGCCACCGGCATGCGCAGCATCGTGCGCATCCGGTCCTGCCAGGGCACGTCCTTGGTGAGGCTGACGACCGGTACGCCGGTCGCCGGGGTGAAGGCGACGGGGGCCTGTTTGGAGCTGTAGGTGCTCGGCAGCGTGAACGCCGAGCCCTCGGACTCGGCCGTCGACGGCTGAGGGACGTCCAGCCCGTCCGGGACGGCGAACTCGGAGGTGGTCTCCGGTTCGACGACGACCCTGGGGGCGGCGAACCCCGCCGGAATGGCGAACTCCGAGGTGATCTCGGGATCGAACGTGCTCCTGGCCTCGTCCGACTGAGGCTTGCGGTATTCCGCCTCCGTCACTTGAGTAACGCTCCCTGTACGACGCGTGCAGCTACGCCAGTATGCGCACAGATACGCAAACGGGCCGCACGCGTACGCGTGCGGCCCGGGAACACTCGTGGGGGCTCAGTGGCCGCCGGACTCCTTGAAGCGCTTGTACGACCGCTCGATCTCGACCTCGGCGTCGACCCGGCCCACCCAGTTGGCGCCCTCGACGGACTTGCCGGGCTCCAGGTCCTTGTAGACCTCGAAGAAGTGCTGGATCTCCAGGCGGTCGAACTCGGAGACGTGGTGGATGTCACGCAGGTGCTCCACCCGCGGGTCCGTCGCCGGCACGCACAGCAGCTTGTCGTCGCCGCCGGCCTCGTCCGTCATCCGGAACATGCCGATCGCACGGCACTTGATGAGGCAGCCCGGGAAGGTCGGCTCGTCCAGGATGACGAGCGCGTCCAGCGGGTCGCCGTCCTCGCCGAGGGTGTTCTCGACGAAGCCGTAGTCGGTCGGGTAGGCGGTCGAGGTGAAGAGTCGACGGTCCAGGCGGATCCGACCGGTCTCGTGGTCCACCTCGTACTTGTTCCGCGAACCCTTCGGGATCTCGATCGTGACGTCGAACTCCACCGGTGGCTCCTCCATGATCAGCACATAGTTCTGGTGGTTAAGTGTCCCTCACGCACGTGTGTGATCGCGAAAGGGGCTGGTCGTCGTGCCTGAACTGAGGCCTTGGCGGGCCGCGAGACCGCATGTGGCGCGGGCCGCGAACGCCGTACGACCGCATCTGGCACGGGCCGCCGGGACCGTACGCCCGCATCTCGAACGAGCCACGAACGCGGTGCGCCCCCAGCTCCAACGAGCGGCGAACGCCACGCGACCGCGTCTCGAACAGGCTGCGGCCGCCGCGAAACCGCACCTTGCGCGGGTACGGATCACCGGGCCGAAGACCGTCCGGACCTGGCAGTACACCGCGGGCGCCGCCACCGCCGGAGTGGCGCTGGCCGTCACCGTGGCGACCGCTGCCGGCCCCTGGGACTCCACCGGTCAGCGTACGGCCGAGGCGGACCGCGCGGTCGCCCTGGAACGCACGGGTGGCGCAGATCACGGCCGTAATTCCGATACATCCGGATCGCCCGATACGGCGGCGGGGGCGCCCAAGCCCGCCCCGAGCGCCGCATCCGTCCTGGTCGGCCTCGGAGGCTCCACGAACACCGTGAAGTCGGCCCCGACCGGCCCGGCCCTCTCCGACGTCCTCGGCCCCCTTCTCGGCGAGGCGGCGCTCGGTACCCGCCACACCGCCGCGGTCGTCGACGTGGCCACCGGAAAGCGCCTCTACGGCACCGGAGCCGACGACGCCCTCACTCCCGCCTCCACCACGAAGATCGCCACCGCGGTCGCCGCCCTCTCCGCGATGGGCGCCGACCACCGCCTCACCACCCGCACGGCCCTGGAACCCGACACCAGGGAACTCGTCCTGGTCGGCGGCGGCGACCCGACCCTCACCGCGCACAAGGAGTCCGACGGCTGGGCGAGCCTGCGCGACCTGGCGAACAGCACGGCGGCCGCTCTGAAGAAGCGCGGCATCAGCCAGGTCACGCTCTCCTACGACACCACCCTCTACGCCGGTCCCGTACTGCACCCGATCGGTCTCAACGACAACCTCGCGCCCGTCAGCGCCCTGATGGCCGACGAGGGCCGCACGGACGATTCCATGAGCGGCACGGCCACGCGCGTGACGGACCCGTCGGCGGACGCGGCCCGCAAGTTCGCCGAATTCCTGGCCGGCGACGGCATCAGGACCACCTCCCCGGGCCCCTCCAAGGCGACGACCCGCGCGGAGTCCCTGGCCTCGGTCTCCTCGCCCCCGCTGTCGGCCCTGGTCGAGCGCATGCTGACCAACTCCGACAACGACATCGCCGAGGCCCTGGCCCGTCAGACGGCACTGGCGACGGGGGAGCGGGCGAGCTTCGACGGCGGAGCGTCGGCGATCGCGAAGCAACTGAGGAAACTTCAACTGCCTCTGAACGGCGCCCGGTTCCACGACGGCAGCGGCCTGAACCGCGACGACCGGCTCACGGCCGACCTGCTCACGGCCCTGCTGGTGAAGGCGGGCGACACGGCCCACCCCGAACTTCGCCCGGTCCTGACCGGCCTTCCGGTGGCGGGCTTCACCGGCACGCTGACCAGCCGTTACACGGACGGCGCGGCAGGCGTCGTACGCGCGAAGACGGGCACCCTCACGGGCGTGAACACCTTGGCGGGAACGGTCGTCGACCAGGACGGCCGGCTGCTGGCGTTCGCGTTCCTGGCGTCCGACACGAGCAGCCCCATGGCGGCGCAGTCGGCGCTCGACCGTACGGCGACGGCGCTGGCGGCCTGCGGCTGCCGTTGACAACCGCACCGCGCACCTCACGCACCCCGCACGGCCTGCCCCAAGTGCGAACGCTCACGTACGGTTGACGCATGACGAGCATCGGTGGTGCCGAGATGGTCGACTGGAATCTCGCGGTGGCGACCGCGACCCGGCTCGTGCGTCCGGGCCCGGACGTGAGCCGCGACGAGGCCCGAGAGGTCGTCGCGGAACTGCGCCGACATGCCAAGGCCTCGGAGGAACACGTCCGGGGCTTCACTCGTATGGGGACCGAGGAGACCCACGACACCCCGATCCTGGTCGTCGACCGCCCCGGCTGGGTCCGGGCGAACGTCGCCGGCTTCCGGGAGATCCTCAAGCCCCTCCTCGACAAGATGCAGGAGCGGCGCGGCAGCACCCCCGGCGGTGCGGTCCTCGGCGCGGTCGGCGGCAAGGTCACCGGCGTCGAGCTGGGCATGCTGCTGTCGTTCCTGTCCTCCCGGGTTCTCGGCCAGTACGAGACCTTCGCCCCGGCGACCCGCGAGCTGCCGGCCGGCGAGAACGGCGGCGGCCGCCTGCTCCTCGTGGCGCCGAACATCGTGCACGTGGAGCGCGAACTCGACGTGCAGCCCCACGACTTCCGCCTCTGGGTCTGCCTGCACGAGGAGACGCACCGCACGCAGTTCAGCGCGGTGCCCTGGCTGCGTGACCACCTCGAGGGTGAAATCCAGTCGTTCTTGGGAGAGACCGACGTCGACCCCATGACCGTCCTGGAGCGCATCCGCGAGGCGGCGCAATCGCTTGCCGGCGGGCGGCCCGAGGGCGAGGAGGACGACGGCGGACGGTCCTTCGTCGAGATCGTGCAGACGCCGGCCCAGCGGGAGATCCTCGGGCGGCTCACCGCGGTCATGTCACTCCTGGAAGGCCACGCCGACTTCGTGATGGACGGGGTCGGTCCGGCCGTCGTGCCGTCCGTCTCCGAGATCCGGGAGAAGTTCCAGCAGCGCCGCGCGAAGGGCGCCTCGCGGCTGGACATGGCCCTGCGCAAGCTGCTGGGTCTGGACGCCAAGCTCAGGCAGTACCGGGACGGCGAACGGTTCGTACGGGCCGTCGTCGACCAGGTCGGCATGGACGGCTTCAACCGGGTGTGGACCTCACCCAACACCCTCCCCACCAAGACGGAGATCGCCAAACCGGCGGACTGGGTCGCGCGGGTGCACCGCAAGAGTGAGTCATGAACGCCGTGGGAAGGTCGTGAACCGAATCCGGCCGACGGCAGGCAAACGCCCCTCGAATCACCCGTCCGAGGGACCGTGAGCGATGGGTAGGCGTGCGATGCTCGGGGAACGCCCCGGTTCTGTCACCATCTACACACTCTGAGTGACCGGCCTCGGGTTCACCCCCCGAAAACTTCATGAAGGGAACCGGACATGGGTCCCCATCCTGCGGTCGCGGCGATACGCCTGGCGGTCCGCCGCGCCCTCCACGACATCCTCAACGAAGCGGGCCGTGCGGCCGCCTACCGCGACACCGCCGCGGACGGTCCCACGGCGCCCGACAGCCGTACGCCCGCGCACGACCCCGCGACCGGAGCGCCCCCCGCCTCCGGCGACACCCCGCACGAGCACCGGCGCGCGCCGCTCGTGCTCGTGGCGTGCTCCGGCGGCGCCGACTCCATGGCCCTCGCCTCCGCCCTCGCGTTCGAGGCCCCCAAGCTCGGCGTCCGCGCCGGCGGCGTCACCGTCGACCACGGCCTGCAGCCCGGCTCCGACCTGCGCGCCGAAGAGGTCGCCCTGAGACTGCGCGAACTCGGCCTCGACCCCGTCGACTCCGTCGCCGTGACCGTCGGCCGCGAAGGCGGCCCCGAGGCCGCCGCCCGCGACGCCCGCTACGCCGCCCTGGACGCCGCCGCCGACCGCCACGGCGCCACCGCTATCCTCCTCGGCCACACCCGCGACGACCAGGCCGAAACCGTCCTGCTCGGCCTCGCCCGCGGCTCCGGCATCCGCTCCCTGTCCGGGATGGCCGCGGTCTCGGGGGCCGACGGCCGTTACCGCCGCCCCTTCCTCCAGCTCGACCGGCAGACCGCCCGCAAGGCCTGCATGGTCCAGTCGCTGCCCGTCTGGGACGACCCGCACAACGCCGATCCGGCGTACACCCGCTCCCGGCTGCGCCACGAGGGCCTGCCCGCCCTGGAGAAGGCCCTCGGCAAGGGCGTCGTCGAGGCTCTCGCCCGCACCGCCCAGCTCTCCCGCGACGACGCCGACGCCCTGGACGCCTGGGCCCGCCAGGCCGCGGCCTCCGTACGCGACACCGAAGGCCTCCTGGAGTGCGCCAAGCTCTACGCCCTGCCGCCCGCCGTGCGCCGCCGCATCCTGCGCCGCGCCGCCATCGAGGCAGGGGCGCCCGCCGGGTCGCTGTTCGCCCGCCATATCGAGGAAGTCGACCGGCTGATCACCGGCTGGCGCGGCCAGGGAGCCATCAATCTCCCGGGCAAGGTCGTCGCCCAGCGTCAGGGTGGCAGACTGGTGATTCGGCAAGGCTGAATCTCATCCCCCTCTGCGGGGATCCGGGCTCCCTTCTCAGGGCCCGAGCGGCCGGTGGGACGACCGAAAGTGACGTGGGTGGACGCGAAAGACATGGGTGCCGACCTCAAAGAGGTGCTCATCACCAAGGAAGAGATCGACGCGAGGCTGGTCCAGCTGGCCGCGAAGATCGACGCGGAGTACGCGGGCAAGGACCTGCTCATCGTCGGTGTCCTCAAGGGCGCGGTGATGGTCATGGCCGACCTCGCGCGGGCGCTGTCCACCCCCGTCACCATGGACTGGATGGCCGTGTCGTCGTACGGCGCGGGCACCCAGTCCTCCGGCGTGGTGCGGATCCTCAAGGACCTCGACACCGACATCAAGGGCAAGCACGTCCTGATCGTCGAGGACATCATCGACTCGGGACTGACCCTGTCCTGGCTGATCAACAACCTCGGCTCGCGCGAGCCCGAGTCCCTGAAGATCTGCACCCTGCTGCGCAAGCCGGACGCCGCGAAGGTCGCCATCGACGTCGAGTGGGTCGGTTTCGACATCCCGAACGAGTTCGTGGTGGGCTACGGCCTCGACTACAGCGAGAAGTACCGCAACCTCCCGTTCGTCGGTACGCTCGCGCCCCACGTCTACGGCGGCTGAGCGGCCGCCGGCACGGCGGCTCGGCCAAGAGAGCCGTCTTTGTAGGACGATCGGGAACCCCGGCGGGTTTCGCGCCGTTGGAGCAAGCAGAGACGGATCCGACAGCCGTCCGAGCCGCTTCGTGCGACTTCGGGCAACAAAGCTGGGGTACCGTCGGAAGAACTGTCTTATCAAACTCACTATGGCAGGAGGGACGGGGCGACATCGCTCCGTATGGATGGACGTGAAGCGATACTTCCGTGGGCCGGTCATGTGGATCGTGCTGGCCGTCCTTGCCGTGGTCGTGTTGATGCAGGTCGTCGGCTCGTCCGGCGGCTACAAGACGGTGGACACTGGCCAGGTCGTCGCAGCGATCAACGACAACAAGGTGGAATCGGCCAAGCTGACCACCGGCGACGAGCAGACCGTCAAGGTCCAGCTCAAGGACGGCGTAAAGGTCGAGGGCAGCTCGAAGATCCAGGCGAGCTACATCGGCGACCAGGGCGTGACCATCGCCAACACGCTGCAGACCAAGTACCAGGACAAGCAGATCCCGGACGGCTACACCGTTTCGCCGTCCAAGCAGAACCCGTTCCTCGGCATCCTGCTCTCCCTGCTCCCCTTCGTCCTGATCGTGGTCGTCTTCCTGTTCCTGATGAATCAGATGCAGGGCGGCGGCTCCCGGGTCATGAACTTCGGGAAGTCCAAGGCCAAGCTCATCACCAAGGACACCCCCAAGACGACCTTCTCCGACGTCGCGGGCTGTGACGAGGCCGTCGAGGAACTCCACGAGATCAAGGAGTTCCTGCAGGAGCCGGCGAAGTTCCAGGCCGTCGGCGCCAAGATCCCCAAGGGCGTGCTCCTCTACGGCCGCCCCGGTACCGGCAAGACGCTGCTCGCGCGTGCCGTCGCCGGTGAGGCCGGGGTCCCCTTCTACTCGATCTCCGGTTCCGACTTCGTCGAGATGTTCGTCGGTGTCGGTGCCTCCCGGGTCCGTGACCTCTTCGAGCAGGCCAAGGCGAACGCCCCGGCGATCGTCTTCGTCGACGAGATCGACGCGGTCGGCCGCCATCGCGGCGCCGGCCTCGGCGGCGGTCACGACGAGCGCGCCCCGAGGGCCACCGCCCGCTCGGCCAGCCCCACCGTCACCCGCAGAATGTCGTCCATGACGTCGTCGTATGTCACCCGATG
>NZ_JBSFHA010000051.1:0-81654 GCF_053596855.1 Streptomyces sp. NPDC001617 | reverse complement strand
CGACACGACGATCTTCGCGGTACGGCGGCTGCCGGGCGGGCCGGGAGGAAGCGGACGATTGGTGTCCTGAGGCCCGTCTTTGCGGCAGCAGCGGTCCACGGCGCCCGCCGGGTCATCGTCCTGATGGAACACACCGCCAAGGACGGCAGCCCCAAGATTCTCACCGAATGCACTCTGCCCCTCACCGGCGAGCGCTGCGTCCACCGGATCATCACCGATCTCTGCGTCCTCGACGTCACCGAACATGGCCTCGCCCTCGTCGAGACGGCCCCGCACGTGACCATCGAGGACATCGCGGCTCGCACCGGCGTTCCACTGCGCCTGGACAGCTTCACGGCTGCCTGCTGAACCGCTCCTGATGCCTGACGGTTCCGGATGGTGCCGACGACCACGACAACAGGAACATTCATGATCATTTCGATGGGCAGTGCCCGAGCTCTCCCCGGACGAAGGGAGAACCTGATCTCTGCCGCCCGCGAGATGGCCGCTGCCACCCGCGCCAAGGACGGATGCCACTCCTACGGATTCTTCTCCGACATCGACGACGAGGACACGATCGTCAGCCTGGAGATCTAGCGGGATCAGGACGCACTCGAGGCACACACGACCCACCCGCGCACCAAGGAATTCCTGGCGCGCACCGCACAGCCGGTCGAGGGCACTCCCGCCCTCACCATCCACCGGGTGTCCGACTCCGGCTGACACACCGGCGCCCCAGGCCGACCCCCACCGCTCTTGCCCACAGCGCAGCACGCCGGGCCCGGCGAAAACTGCACGACCCATCCCACCGAGGAGCCTCCTGTGCGTACCGCCCCCATCAAGCCCGGTCGCGTCGCCGTCATCGGCGCCGGCCCGGCCGGTATGGCCACCGCCCTGTCGGTGCGCCAGGCCGGCCATGACGTGATCCTGCTGGAGCGCTATCCGCAGGCCCGGCCGGCCGGCAACATCCTCAATCTCTGGCCGGCGCCCATCAAGGCGCTCGGCCTGCTCGGCGTGGACACCACCGATCTCGGTGCGCCCTGCCACACGGAGTTCCGCTCCGCGGCCGGCCGCACCCGGGCACGGGTGAAACTCCCCGAGGACGTGGTGCAGAGATACGGCGGCGGGTTCATCGGTCTGCTCCGGCCGGGACTCTACGAACGGCTGCTCGCCGCACTGCCGCCGGGCATGCTGCAGGTCAATCGCGCGGTGGACGGCTTTGAGCAGGACGAGACCGGCATGCGGCTGCACATGGCCGACGGCGATGTCATCGAGGTCGACGTCGTGGTGGGCGCGGACGGCATCGACTCTCTCGTCCGGCGCACCCTGTGGGGCGATACACCCAAGCGCGAGCACAACCTGCACATCTTCGGCGGGTATACCTTCGACGAGGACGTCCGGGCGGAGAGAGGCCTGTGCGTCATCTCCCACAACCGGACGGTGCAGGGCAGTTGGACCGACATCCGGCACAAGGGTCGCGACGGATTCCAGTGGTGGGTCCTCAGCGCTCACGACGCCCGCCAGGAGTTCACGGGAGACCGGCACGCCACCGCCACAGCGATGGGCGCCGACTTCGCCGCCCCGCTGCCGCAGCTGATCGCCGCCACCGACCCGGAGAACGTGCAGCACTGGGTGTTGCGCGACCGCAAGCCGATCAAGCAGTGGTCGAAGGGCCGGGCCACGCTCGTCGGCGACGCCTCCCACGCCACCTCGCCCTACGCCGCCTACGGTGCCGGGATGGCCACCGAGGACGGCTACTTCCTCGGCCGCCGCCTGGCCGGAGTAGACCTGTCCGACTACACCGCCGTGCGGGCCGCACTCGACGCGTTCGAGGCACCGCGCAAGCCGCACACCGCCCGCCAGGTCCAGCAGGCATGGATGCTGGGCCAGGTTTTCCACCACGCACCGGCACCACTGCGGCACGTACGCGATGCCCTCCTCGACCGCACACCGTTCCTGCAGAAGGTCATCGGGGATTCCTCGGGAGAAATCCTCGCTCAGCTCACTGCTCTCGACGAGACCGAGCATCGCTTCACGGCCCTCCGCAGGCCGAATGCACAGTGACGACCACATCCGGCTCCCGGCCGGAGAAAGCGACATCCACACACTGCCGCCCCAGAGATCACCGCCATGCTGGCCGACCCCATCGACCGTCACCGCCCACCTCGGCACCTGCACCAACTGGTCACCCCTCGAACACGGCCGCCATCGCCGGACCGGTCCGTTACTGACCTTGATGACGTGATGTCAGGAGGCTGACATGCGGCTGTCGCGTTAGGGCCGGTCGCATGATGTATCCGCAAGGGGGCTCATTGCGGAGCGACGGGCCTTTCGCGAGTACGCCGGATGCAGGCGGCCGAGTTATTCGCCCCCGGAAACGGGGCCTGTTCCCTACATCTCGGCGGTCGGCACACCCCTGTCCACCAGACCGATGGCGAGCGCCTCGTCGGAGATGGCATGCCGACCAGGTCCTTGGCCTGGAGTGGCTGATCAGGCGGGCAGCCAAGAAGGATCTGCGGCTGGCCCAGTCTGGCGTCGTCGGCCGGCGATCCGGTGGTCCGCGCAAAGGGCGACTCGCAGCCGCCCCGAGCGTCGTATCCGGTGGTCGGCTTCGGCGGGCGGGGTGGGACGGCTCACCGGCTGCTCGCGGTGGCGGCCACGGCGGCGGCGAGGGCGAGGATGCCGCCGGTGAGGGCGAGGACGGGGTAGCTGGCGGCGGAGTCGACGAGACCGGAGGAGAGGCCCCCGGTGGCGTCGGCGATGGCGATGGAGACGTCGACCATGCTCTGGGTCTTGGCGCGGGTGGCCACCGGCGCGGCGTCGGTGATCATCGCGGTGACGGAGACGAGGCCGAAGCTCCAGCCGAGCGCCGTTGAGCGCCGTGCATCGTGAAGTTGCAGTTCACGGGTCTGGTATGCGTGATGTCCGGGATGCTCGTGCTGACTGCGGCCGGATGACGTCGGCCAAATTGTCGGTCACCGTGAGACTTCGCGGTTCGTCGGTGCATACCCACGCCTTCCCCGCGCCTTCCCGGCGTACCGGCCCGGTGACGGATCGTAAGAGCGGCACGGCGATCGGCGCAGCAGAACCCGACAACGGCTCCGGCCACCCAATCAGACGATCTTCATCGTGGACACCCGCCACCGACCAGCGCGAGCACGGCAAGATGCCCGCACACCACCCCACCTGAGCTGCAAATTTCACGATGCACACTGCTCAATGCACGCCCCTCCCGGTCCATCAGGGTGTTGTTGAGGCCGTGGCGGCTGGCGAACCTCGCGGGAGCGCCCCACTCACTGGAGCGGGTTGGAGAACGCGAAGCTGCGGGCGCCGCCGATGTCGAGGAGCAGGGCGACGGCGCTGCGGAACCAGGCCCCTTCGGCCATTCCCGTGAGCGGTTCCACGGTGCCCGGGGCGGTGAGAGTGCCGATCGGAGCCCGGTACCCGGCCTTTCTTCAGGAGCCAGGTTGCCAGTCCTGCGAAGATCTTCAGGTCGATCGTGAGGTCGTCCGCGGGTACAAGGGCGAATAGGACTTCCCGTGGCTGCCTGACGTCGTCCACCATCCTGAAAGCGGTCAGCGTCCACTGTGCCTGGTGGCCGCAGGAGGCGAACGCCCACCTGCCGGTGAGCCGGTATCCGCCGTCGCCCCCGTCGTCGTTTCGATGGGGACGGACTGGCTGATCGGCGTCGTGTTCCACACATGCTCCCGGAAGAGGAGATCAGGCCATGTGCGGTGATCGTCGGTTTCCCACGTCTGCCTGCCGCATCGGCTGCCGCTTCCGTGGCACTGACTGCGTGGATCGTCATGAAGGAGCTCCTGTTCAGGGCGGCGATCCGCCTGACTTCGGCTCTGGCGCGGTGGGTGTGTATCGAGATGCGATCGCGTTAGTACGCGGCGGGGACCAACTGGGACAGCTCGCTCAGCTGATGCCAGGTCCGGTTGTGGTAAACCAGCGGACCCGAAGCGTCACTTCGGGCGTCGGCGCCCGTCGGCGCATGGTGCGCGTGGGTGGCGTTGACGACGACGAGCGTCGAAGCCCCGACCGTGCAGGTGGCCGCGATCCTCCCCCGGATGCTTACCGGAGCCGCGACGAAGTGCGGCTCGCCGGTCGGCAGCCGGGTCCAAGCGGCGGTGTCCGCGAAGCGGTCCGCTCCGCTCGTCGCGCAAAGACGTGCGAGGTCGACCTGACCGGCCCCCAGTAGGTGTACGACCACGGACGACGACTCCAGGATCGTCGACGTCGACGAAGAGAGGGTCGAGGCGGAGAACACGAGAAGAGGGGGCGTTGCGCTCACCGATATCACCGATGTCGCGGTCAGGGCGACCGGACCTCGGCCGGCGTCAGCGGTCACTACGGCGACGCCGCCCGCATGGTTACGGAACGCCTCGCGGAAACCGTCAGGCGACAGCCCCGGCTCCAGAGAAAGTTCGTCGATCAGCGCGAGGTGCTCTCGCGCCTGCTTGTCATTGGTGAGTTCAGACATCGGCGGCGTCTCCAGTCAACATCGACGAAACGATGTATTCATGGAACGCGAAGGGCCGACCTGCCCTCTTGCCCGATCTCACCAAATTGTCCTTTGCCGATTGCGCCGACGAACCAACGTCTCCTCGAGCGACTGGTTGCGGGGTCAGGGCGGAAGAGTTCGTCTGGGCCGATGACGGCCGCGAGGCGCAACGCGGCGCCCAGTTCGAGTTGCCCGGTCCTGATCTCCAGCCGAGCAGTTCCTCCGTGCGCTTGACGCGACAGATGACGGTCTTCTTGGCCACGAACACAGCGCGAGTCACGTCCTGCGGTCGGCAGTTGGGATTGCAGGTACACCCGCAACGTCTCGCGCAGCACGCGTGGCGTCTCTCCGCTTCCGCTCAGCTTGTTTCACGGTGTCGGGCTCGGTGTCGCCGGGCTCGACCCGTTCCTCCCCGTCCGCGCGGGTGATACGGCTCGCCGTCGTGGGCAGCGGGCCGAAGTTCCGGGTGGACTTGTTGAAGACGCGGTTTTCGTGCCGGTCGCCGCGGCATCTCCACCTCGAGCTCATCGGCCAGGAACTGGCGGGCGAATTCGTTGTCGGCGTCCGCCACAGTCTCGGCTGTGGACGCGATGACCTTGTTCGTGCTTGTCGGCGTCGAACGTGATCCGGCTGCGCCGCTGGGGCGGGCGTGTCCTCAGGCGGTCGGGGGTTGTCCGGACCAGGTGGCGCGCAGGAGGTGGCCGAGGCCGTCCGCGGTCACCTCGCGGGGGTTGGCGTAGGCGTTGGCCAGCGTGACCTGGACGATCCGGTCGATGTCGTCCTCGGCCATGCCGAGTTCGCGCAGGGACCGCGGGGCGCCGAGCCGCCGGCGAGGTCCCACAGGTACGAGGCCGGGTCGGCGGAGGTGCCCAGAGCGCGGCTGAACGCGGCCACCGCCTTGGGCGCCGCGACCTGGTTGTAGGCGAGGGCGTGCGGGAGGACCACGGTGTGGGTGGGGGCGTGGGGCACGTCGAGGGTGCCGCCGAGGGCGTGGCAGAGCTTGTGGTGCAGGGACATGGTGGTGGCCCTGAGGCAGGCGCCGCACAGCCACGGGCCGTACTGGGCACGGGCGCGGGCGTCGAGGTCGGCGCCGTCGGCGACGAGGTCCGGGAGCGCGGCGGTCAGTGCCCGGACGCCTCCTCGGCCATCAGGTCGATGACCGGGGAGGCGTCCGGGGCGTAGAGGGCCTCGACCGCGTGCGCGATGGCGTTCATGCCGCTGCGGGAGAAGTACGGCGTCAGCACCCACGAACTCGCGGAACGACTCGGCATCACGCCGTGTTGGGTCGAGTGTCACGTCGTTCTACGGCGGGGGACGGGAACCGGGGGAAGATCGGAACCACCGGCTCCCGCCCCGCCCCGCCGGTCAGACGCCGTCGTTCTTCGGGATAAGCACGTGCAGCTCCGTGATCAGCCCGTCCGCGTCGACGGTCACGTGCTCGACGCCGCTCTGCGATCCGAGTCGGCCGTCGGCGGCACGCCACGCCGCTATGAAGCGGACCTCGATCGTTCCTTCGTCGAGCACCGTGGTGGTCCACACGTGCTTGCTGTCGGCCATGTCCGAGTAGAGGTTTCGGTAGAACTCCGTGATGTCGGCCAGGCCGGTCACCGGAGGGAGTTCGCCGAACTGCACAGTGGCCTTCGGCGCGAACACCGCCTCAAGCTGCTTCAGTGCTTCGGGCTCGTGCACCGCGCGGTCGATGGTCGTCATGTAGCGGTCGACCACTGTCTCGATCGTCCGAGTCATTCGCTTTCCTCTTTCTGGTGAGATGTCAGCCCATCAGGGCTTTGCCGAGCTTGGCGCCGACCGGGGTGGAGGCGGCGCGGACCAAAGTGCTGCGGGCGATGCGGCCGAAGCGGTTGGCGGGCATGAAGAAGTGCCGCATGAGCAGGGCTTCCTTCTGGTAACGGATGCCGAACAATGGCGCACCCGAGACGCAATGGAAGCCCTGCCACAGCGCCCGGTCGTGAAGGCTGCCGCGATGCCGTTCGCTTCCTGCGGTTCCCGGTCGGCGGGCGGAGACGTGATCGCCACCGGCGACAGGATGGTCGTGGCCGAAGAGGGGCCGCTGTGGCGAGGGCGCTTCCGAGCGCGCGTGCCGGGCTCAGGAGCGAGCGCCTGCAGACGCGACTGTTCGTGCCCGCCAACGGGAGCCGATCTCGCGGCGGCGTCACCGCAACTGCCAGGTGCGCACACGCGAGGCAGAGTCGGACACGTCGACGCCCGACGGCCGAGCGAGGACATTGAGTCTCTGGTAGAGGAGCCATCCACCAGGGGCTTCACCGCATTGTCAGCCCAACTGCCGTGCCCCAGCGGCAGGTTGGAATGGCTCGTTGGCCCTAGATGGTGTTCAAGTCCAGCCCGAAGTGGGCCCTCGCCGTCGTCACGGTGATGACGGGCACGTGCTCCGCGATCTGCGCCTTCGACATCTGCGTCACCAGGAAGTAGTCCTGCAGCGGCAGGCCCTTCCGCGCCACCGAGGAGCCCACCGAGCGGAACAGCAGTTCAGTGGCCTCGTGCGACAGCCGACACGACGCGTACAGCACATTGCCGAGGGCGACCCAGTCCTCGAAGGACGGAAGGTCGCCGCTCAGCCAACGCTCGCCCAGGCGCTCGTAGTCGCGGGCCGCAGTGAGAAGGACCGCCTGCGCGGCGTCGATCGTCGCCCGCGCCTGGCCCCAGATCCTCTGGCCCTCTTCGTGCTTGTACCGCTCGACCAGCGGCGGGTACAGGCGTTTCTTGGTCAGGATGGTCTCCTCATAGGCATCGAGCGCCGCCCACGCCGCACCGACCTGGACAGCCGCGAGCGAAGCCGGATACAGCGGCTGGATCTGGCCCAGATACAAGGGGTTACCGGTGGAACGGGTGCCGTGCGTGCCTTCAGGGAAGTTCGAGAATCCCCACTCGAACAGGGGAGACACCTTCTCGGCCGGGATGAAGACGTCCTCCACGACGACCGTGTTCGACCCGCTCGCGCCGAGGGCCATCGTGGCGTGCGCTCCCCAGTCGTCCCGTACGGTGTAATCGCCGCGCCCGAGGAGAACCACGGCCGGGACGGGGTCACTGCCCTCGGCCAGGATGATCGTGCTCACCATCGCGTGGGTCGAGTACGGGACACCGGACGAGTACGGCCACACCCCCGTGAGGCGGAAACCGCCTTCCGTGGGGACGAGCGCGCCTCGGGGGGTGGCGGAGTGCGGCGCGATGAAGACGCCGTCCTCGCCGAAGGCCTCCCGCACGACCTCCTCCGGAAAGTGCGCGACCAGGGGGATCGTGTGACCGGTCCCCAGGGTCAGGCACCAGCCGATGCCGGGGTCTCCGCGCGAGATCTCGATCATCGTCCGGTAGTACGTCTCCAGGCCGAACTCGTACCCGCCGTACTTCCGCGGCTGCACGATGCGGTAGAAGCCGGCGTCCTCGAACGCCTTGTGGATTTCGGCGGAGTACTTGCCCTCCTCCGCTGCTTTCACGCGATTCTCGCGGAGAGTCGGGCGCATCGCCGCGGCACGGGCGATGACCTGCTGCGGGGTGAGGCCCGGCTCCGGTACCCGGAGATCGCCGATCACAGCGGTTGCGTCGTTCGACGACATCGTCGTTCCCTTCGTCCGCTCCTTCTCACCCGGCCTCGTTGCCGTGGGATGAGGAGTGGATCGAGTCAATCCCCCCACACCCGCGCGTCGCTTGCCCCGATCCGCCAAATCCGGCGCAGCGGATTGCCCCAGGGAGGCAAGCGAAATCGGCGCGCGCCGAACGAGCATGAGAGACGGCTGCTCGACGAACGCGCAGTCCTACGACGAAACGACGGAAGAGTTGGTGACGATGGTCGACGAGGACTTTTCGTACCCACTGGCGGATCGGGCAGCGAGCCTGCACGAGCGGGTCGAAGAAGGGCGCTTCTGATGGCGAGTGTCCAGCACCTGGCCGTACGCGTCTCGGACATCGAGCGCTCCACGAGGTTCTACGTCGAGACATTCGGCGGTAAGGAAGTCCTCCACCCGTACCACACCGGCAAGCAGATGACCGAGATCATCTTCGGTCTGAAGGACACCGACTACCGGATCGGATTCATCGAGCTGCCCGACGGCTTCGGCCTCGAGCTGTTCCAGTTCCTCCCCGATCGCAACCCTACGATCGGCGTGCCGCAGCCGGAGGCGTCGTTCATGCACTTCGCCATCGCCGTCGACGACGTCGAGGCCACGTTGGCGCGTGCAGCGGAGAACGGCGGGGAGAGCTTCGGCGATCCGGCCGGGTGGGCTCCGAGCGACCCCGCGAAATACGCCTACGTCAAGGACCCGGACGGCAACATCCTCGAAGTGAACGACACCACGTGGGAGCGCATCCTGCACTCCGCGATCGAGCTGTACCCCGAGGCCAGGCAATAACATGGGCTGAATCGAAGGGAGGGTCGGAGCACCGTCCCCGCCCCTCCCGCCAGCGCCGCCCCTTCAGCGGGATGCGCGCAGAGAGTGTCCTGCAGGCAGGCCCGACCACCTCGGGCGCTCGCGACGATGCGAGAGGGGATGCGGATGTCCGCCACCGGGTCCTGGGTATGTCGGCTGCACCCCACCGCTCCCCCTGATGAGCTCGAGCCGACCTGCCTCCCGGAGACCTGGAACCGGACCGTTGCCGGCATCGGAATCGGGGCGTCCTCGTGGGCCGTCGAGTTCTGTCACGAGCTCGCGGCGCTCGCAGTCGACCCCGACGTCCTTGCCCTGCGCCGCGCAGAGGCCACGGAAGAGCTGCGCCCCACCGCCGAGGCGGTCGTCATGGAGGCACTGGTGGCTCTTTGCCTCGGCCGGCCGGTCCCCACGACGGTCCCCCCGGAGACCACCCGACAGATCGCCCGAGCGGTGAGACAACGGATTCCGCTCGAGCGCATACTCGCGTTCCAGCGAGCTTCCCATGCTCGCTTCAGCGACGCCCTTGTCTGTGAGTTCCGCCGCCTTGTGCCGGCCGATCAGCAGTCGGAGGGACTCTCCGACCTGTCGCGGTTTCTGGTCGACCTCGTGAGTTCGTTCTCGCTCGCATGCAGCGCCGCATACGCGGCCGAGGAGCAAGCATGGCTCACGAGCATCGACGGCTCGCGTGGGGAGCTGGTCAGGACGCTGCTGCGTGGCGAGCACACGGACCTGGACCCCGCCAAGGTGCTGCGGTACGAGCTCGCGAACCGGACCCATGTCGGCCTGATACTGCGACGCGACGCGCGCGACGACGACGCGGAGCCGGAGGGACTCGATCGGGTCGCCGCCAAGCTTTTGACGCGCATCGGCGCGACCGCGCACCTGGTGATCCCGTCGGACGATCGCGAGGTATGGGCATGGGGCGGGTTCACCGACCCGCGGAGTGCGGCGGTCCGCTCGATCCCCGTGGTGCCGGGTGCCCTGGTCGCGGTCGGTCGCCCATCGCGCGGCCTCGATGGCTTCCGAGCCACGCACGAAGAGGCGAAGGCAGCGGCCCGCGTCACGCTGTACTCGGCCGCCCGCTCACGCGGCCGCACAGTCTTCTTCGAGGACGTCCGGCTCGCGGCGTTGCTCACCTCGGACCCGGAGCGGGCGCAGGACTTCGTCCGGGACGAGCTCAAAGCCCTGGGACATCCGCGAGAGGCGCTGCTCCGGGAGACCGTACGCGTCTACCTCGAATGCAACTGCAGCCCCGCGACAGCAGCGGCGCGGCTCGACGTGGTGAAGAACACCGTCGTGTACCGCATCCGACGCGCTGAAGAGATGCTGGGACGGAGCGTCAAAGAACAGCAGGGCATTCTGTGGGCGGCGCTCCATCTCGTCGACGTCGTCGACCCCGTGGAGTCGCAGTATTCGGCCTGACGGCGGAGCGCACAGGCGGTGCGCCGTAGCGCCCACTGATCAAACGGTTCGTGCAGCAGTCCGCCGGTACGCCGACAGCGGGGGCCGCGTCATCGAGGGCACGTGGAGCCGGGTGCCCGTCGACTGCAAGCAAACAGGTACTGCCCCGCCGACCCACGACCGTTGCCGCGGTGGTGAGCACAACGGACACCGCAAGTAGTTGGCCTGTCCAACAAGGCCGCCGGTAAGGTCGTCCATGTGACAGGGGAAGAGGCGACATCAGGAAAGTCGGGAGCGGCGTCCGGCAGGCAGCAGCGCCGGAGGCACCCCGATGATCCCGGTCGTCAGCGCGACCCGGTGGGCACGCGGCGGGCCATTCTGGCCGCCGCCGGCGCGGAGTTCGCCGCCCACGGATTCGACGGGGCCCGGGTCGTGCGGATCGCGGAGTCGGCCGGCGTCAGCCATCAGCTGATCACCTACTACTTCGGGGGCAAGCGCGGGCTGTACGAGGCGCTGAGCGATCAGTGGCTCGAGGAGTCCATGCGCGTCAGCCAGGCCCGTACCTTCGCGGATGCCGCGCGGCGCTACGTCCACTGGGCGCATGAGGACCCCGCGTGGGTGCACACGCTGACGCGCGAAGAGCCCGGCACGCGCCCGCCCGCCGAGGACGAGCGGGCCGCCGAGCTGTTCAAGCACGTCGAGGAACTCCGCGAGCGGCAGGCGCGCGGTGAATTCCGGAGCGACCTCGACGTGGGGGCTGTGGCCCTCGTCTTCTTCGCCGCCTCGATCGCTCCGGTGGCCATCCCGTGGATCGCCCGTGAACTCGGCCAACAGGATCCAGAATCACCGGAGTTCATCGACCACTACGCGGAGCAGGTGGGCCGGATCGTCTCCGCGCTCGCCGAAGCGACAACAGCGACACAGGCGGGACAGGACGAGAGCTCGCCGGTGGACGGCGAGCCCCAGCCCTGACGACCACCGGAGCCCCGACCGGATCCTCGGGTTCCGGGAGTCCGTGCGCCGCTCAGCCGGGCGGGAGCCGCCGGGCCATCTGGAGGTGCGCCAGCTGCCGGCCGCCCGACGGGGAGCGCACCCAGACCCGGGTGACGGCGGCCTGGATGACGAACGGGGTGAGCTCGGGCACGAAGGCGACCCGCATCTCCTGGAGACAGCTGACCACGGCCGTGGTGCCGAAGCGCTGGACGGTCACGTCATGGGTGTCCACCTGACTGGTGCGGCCCAGGCGTGCCGCGTACCGCAACCAGTCGTCGACGCCGTGGATGTGGCCCACCGCCGAGTGCACGATCACGCAGTCGGGATGCATCAGGGCACGGAGCGCCGGTTCCGGGTCCGGGAGGGTCTGTGCGGCGAGCCAGGAGGCCTCGGCCTCCTCGACCGTGGCGGGAACGGAGGCGGGGACGGGGGCAGCGGCATCGAGGGCTTCTGCCGCGGTCGATGAGGTGGTCACAGTTCCAGCTCCAGGATCGGGGACTTCGACCGGGACGAGCACGGGGTGAACAGACCCTCCCCGCGCTCTTCGTCGGTCAGGACGTCGTCCCGGTGGTCGGGCTCACCGGCGCGCACCCGCACGATGCATTCGCCGCAGATGCCCTGTCCGCACGAGTTGGGCGCCTCGACGCCGTTCGCCAGCAGGACGTCCAGGACGCTCTGGTCCTCGGGAACGAGGTACTCCGCTCCCGTGGAGGACAGGCGCACGGTGAATCCGCCCTCCCCTCCCCCGCCGGGCTCGGCCGCGACCGGGGGCGAGGCGCTGAAGCGCTCCTTGTGCAGGGCGGACGCGGGCCATCCGAGCTCGGCCGCCCGCCCCAGCGCGTAGTCCATGAACCCGCCGGGGCCGCAGACGTAGACCGCGGTCCCGGGAGCAGGGTCCCCCAAGTCGCTTCCCAGATCCAGGCGTTGCTCCGGGGGCTCGTCGTCGAAGTGGAGGGTGACCCGCGGGTGGTTCTCCAGGTCGGCGAGGAAGGCGGCCTCGCTCCGGCTGCGCGCGCAGTAGTGCAGGTGGTAGTCGCCCCCCGTGGCGTCGAGGCTCTGGGCCATCGACAGCAGCGGGGTGATGCCGATGCCGCCCGCGAGAAGCACGTGCCGGCGCGCGGACGTCAGGCCGAAGCGGTTACGCGGTGCGGCGATGCGCAGCGTGTCGCCCTCGGCGAGGGCGTGCATGGCGCGTGAACCGCCGCGCGAGGCGGGCTCGTCGAGGACCGCGAGCCGGTACTGCTTGCGGATGCCCGGTGGTCCGCACAGGGAGTACTGCCGGATCAGTCCCGCCGTACCGACCTGTACGTCGATGTGGGCGCCCGGCTCGTACTCCCACAGTTCGTCGCCGTCGGCCCGGGCGAGGTCGAAGACCGCGATTCTCGGCGTGGCGTCGTACCGGGCCACGACGACCGCGTCCGTCCAGGTGGTGCTCACGCTCCGGTCACGCCCCTGCCGCCGTGGGCCCTGCCACCCGGTCCGTCCCCGTGGGCGCCTCCGGCCGGGTGACGAGGCCGGCCTCCACACGGCGGACCGGCTCGCCGGGGGTGGCGACGCCGAGCGGGGTGCGTCCGGCCTCGACGTCGTCCAGCATCGTGCGCAGCATGCGCCGGAGCATGACGACGCCCTTGTCGGACGGCGCCAGGGTCTCTTCGGAGTGCTGGGTGATGGGGCCCTGTGACCACTGGGCCTCGTAGTCGCCGGGGAAGCGCTGCTTCTCCTCCTCGCTCAGCTGCCAGCCGTCCTTGCCGTTCTGCTTGATGCCGAACATGAAGGACGTGGCCCGCTCGGGGTCGGCGGAGCGGATGGAGAAGACCAGCCGGTGGTGGGTGTCGTCGGCGGGGACGACCCAGATCAGCATGTCGTTGCGCACGTCGGGGGTCGAGCGGATGAAGTCGGGCAGGGCGATGATGTTGGGCAGCATGCACTCCACCGACCACTCCAGGTCGACGGGTGCGCCACCGTCGCCCTCGGTGTCCTGGTAGCGCCAGACGTACTTCACGCCGTTGTCGGTGCGGTGGTATGTGGTGCGCTCGGCGGCGGTGCGGTGGTCGTAGTAGTGCTCGGGGAAGCCGGTCGTACCGGTGCCCTGGAACTGGAACCCGCTGTGGTTGGAGTGCAGCCACGCCGCGTGCACGGGGTCGACGGCGTTCTCGAACAGCTGGAGCCAGTTGTAGTCCTGCTCCAGACCGATGACCTCGGCGCCGGGCACCATCCAGCTGGTGTGGTAGCTCTCTCCCTCGCCCAAGGGTTCGAGGCTGTCGTAGCGCGGCAGCGGGGGCTTGAGCTCGGGCGGGCCCATGTAGACGAAGACCAGGCCGTAGGCCTCCTCCACCGGATACCACGGCTGACGTGCGAGATTGCGGCGCTTGCCGCCGTCGAGTTCGCAGGCCTGGTCCAGGCAGTGGCCCTGCACGTCGAACTTCCAGCCGTGGTAGCAGCAGCGGATGCCGTCCTCCTCGACGCGACCGTAGAAGAGGCTGCTGCCGCGGTGCGCGCACCGCTCGAAGACGACGCCGGGGCGGCCCCGGCCGTCCCGGAAGACGATCAGGTTCTCGCCCAGCAGGCGCACGCGGTGCGGAACGTCACTGGTCAGGGCGGTGGAGCTGGCGATCGGCTGCCAGTGGCGGCGCAGCGCCTCGCCCATCGGGGTGCCGGGGCCGACCTCGGTCAGGCGGGCGTCGTGGGAGGAGGGCTTACGGCCGTAGCCGGTTCCCGTGTCGGGCACGGTCGTGTCGGTCATGTGGACCATATCTCCTCGGCGTTGAGGCAGTGGGGACGCGTGTACGCGGGCTGTTCGAGGGGGTCGGACAGCCCGCGGTCGAGGCTGCTTCGCGCTGTCGCGAGGCGTTACGGGACGAGCGTGCGGCGGCTCTCCGGCACGCTCGGACAGGGACGGACAGGCACGGCGAGCGGTGTGCGCCCCTGAGGCGTTTCATGCCGTTGTACGGCTCTGATGAAAAACTGTCAATGGCCCCGACCTGGTTTGATGAATTACTTGCAGACCCCTGTCGGATCGCCGGACGCCCTTGTTACGGTGACCCGGCACCGAGGTGACGCCCCGCTCGCGGACTTGGCCGCACCTCGCGACAACACCTGAGAACGTGCCGAGCCGGCGACCGCCTCCCCGCGATTTTCCGCAGCTCCTCCAGCGCGCGTTACCTCCAGAGCCGAAGGAGACGAGATGTCCGGACCCAGCGCAGGACCCTCCGTATGAGCGCCGGGCACGGCGCCGAGTACGACTACGTCGTCGTCGGCGCGGGTACGGCCGGCTGCGTCCTCGCCGCGCGCCTGTCCGCGGACACCGGGACACGGGTGCTGCTGATCGAGGCCGGCCCGCCCGCGGACCGCGATCTGCTCGTTCAACTCCCCCTCGGGGTCGGGCTGCTGTCGGGACGCAAGGACATCGGCTGGGGTTACGAGTCGGAGCCCGAACCGGGCCTGAACGGCAGGCGTATCCCCGTCCCGCGGGGCCGGCTGGTCGGCGGCACCGGATCGATCAACGGCTCGACCCATGTCCGCGCGCACCGCCTCGACTACGACGACTGGGTCAAGTCCGGTGCGACAGGCTGGGGTTGGGATGACCTGCTGCCGTACTTCCGCCGCTCGGAGAGCAGTTGGCGCGGGGACACCGAGCACCACGGCGGGGACGGACCCGTCACCGTGTCGACCACCGTCCGGCGAGGTCCCTTCGGCCGCCGTCTGGACCGCGCCGCCCGATCGCTGGGCATCGAGTTCCCCGACGACACCCAGAGTGGGGACCCCACCGGAGCAGGCCAGGTCGAAAACGCCATCCACCGTGGGCGACGGCACAGCACCGCCGCCGCGTACCTGCGCCCGGCGCTGCGGCGACGCCCCGGCCTCGCCCTGCTCACCGGGGTGCTGGTGGACACGCTCGTGCTCAACCGGGGACGCGTGACGGGCGTCAGTGTCGCGAAGGGCGGACAGAGCCGGGTGATCCGGGCCGCCCGCGAGGTCGTGGTCTGCGCGGGTGTCTACAACTCGCCGCAGCTGCTGATGCGTTCGGGCATCGGACCGGCGGATCACCTGCGCGAGCACGACATCGAACCGGTGGCGGACCTGGCCGGCGTCGGCGCCAACCTCCAGGACCACCCGGCGGCTCCCGTGCTGTTCGACGTCAGGGATCCGGTGACCTTCCACGAGCACCTGCGCGCCGACCGCGCGGCGGTGGGCGCGCTCCGCTGGCTGCTCACGGGGAACGGTCCGCTGGCCGGGATGCCCGAGTTCCTCTCCGCGTACATTCGCACCCGCCCCGACCTGGACCGTCCCGACGGGTTCCTCGGCATCCTGGCCGGCGGTTTCGACGCCCGGCCGTGGTTCCCCGGCATCCGGCCGCTGAAGGACCGGCACTGCGTGGCCCTCAACGCCGTCGCGACCCCCCGCAGCCGCGGCGAGGTCAGGCTGGGCTCCGCCGACCCGGCCGCCCCGCCGCGGATCACGTTCAACCTGCTCACCGAGCCGGAGGACGTCGCCGCGCTGCGGGAAACCGTGCGCACCACGCTGGCCCTCCTGCGCAGCCCGGAGGTCTCCCCGATGATCCGGGCGGAGCTCGCACCGGGCCCCGACGTGCGCACCGACGCCGACTTCGAGCGCTATCTGCGCGAGACCGGTTACTCCGCCAACCACGCCTGCGGCACGTGCGCCATCGGAACCTCCGAGACCGCGGTCGTCGACCCCGAGCTGCGGGTGCGCGGCATCGACGGACTCCGTGTCGTCGACGCGTCGGTCCTGCCGACCGTGCCCGGCGCGAACATCAACGCCACCGTCATCGCCGTGGCGGAGAAGGCCTCGGACCTGATCCGCGCGATCCCGGCAGCCTCCGGTGCCCCGCTCCATGAGAGGACCGCGGGATGAGGGAACCGCTGTCGTACGCCATCGCGCACAAGGCGGCCGAGGCCGCGCTGGACGCGGCCCGGGCCGAGGGGGCGCGGATCTGCGTGGCGGTCGTCAACCGCAGCGGCATCACCAAGGTGCTGCTCAGCGACGACGGAGTCGGCCCCATCGGGATCGAGACCGCGCGCCGCAAGGCCTACACCGCCGCCGTCACCGGCGTGCCGACCTCGAAGTTCGCCGCTTTCGCCGCGTCACCCGCGATGGCGGTCGCGCCCGTGCACCACGTCGACGCCGGCCTCCTCGGCGTACCGGGCGGGGTGCCCATCACCGTGGACGACGGCGAGGTCATCGGTGCCGTCGGCGTCGGCGGAGCCGACGCCGAGACCGACGAACGACTCGCCTCCCGCGCCCTGGAAGGCCTGAAGGACCTGACCGCGTGAGCGGCTCTGCCACCCGTGACACCAAAGGAGAACGACCATGATCGAGGACTTCCTCGTCGTCGAGGGCGTGGCCCACAACTACAACTTCCGGCCCGAGAACTGCGTCAACCCGCACATCGGAGCGGCCATCGGCGAGCACCTCTACGGCCTGCACAAGCGGGTCAGCGGCCCCGAATACACCCTCGAACGCTCCACCTACATGCAGGGCGCGGGCGCGGACATCATCGGCCGGGCCCTGCTCGCGGAGAGCCAGACCGACGTGATCGCATACCACGAAACGCCCATCTACGGCCACTTCCGGGACGGGGGCTCGGCACTGGGCTTCGGCCTTGAGATGCGCGAGAAGTGGCCGGAGCGCGTGCTGATCTACGGCGCGGTGTCCCCGCTGCGCCCCGGCGCCCTGGACCGGGTGGACGAGCTGGTGGAGAGGCACCGGGTCAACGCCCTCAAGCTCTATCCGATCGACGTCGTCGAGGGCCGGGTGACCGCGCTGGACATGGGTGACCCCGAGATCTGCTTCCCGCTGTTGGAGCGGGCACGGCAGCACGGTCTGAAGGTCGTGGCCATCCACAAGGCCCTCCCGGTCGGCCCCGGGCCGACCTCCGCCCTCGGGATGAGCGACGTGGAAGCCGCCGCGCTGGCCTTCCCCGACCTCACCTTCGAAGTCGTCCACGGCGGCATGGCCTTCGTCGAGGAGACGGCCCTTCAGCTGGAGTCCTTCCGCAACATATGGGTCAACCTGGAGGCCACGTCGTTCATGGCGGTCTACGCGCCCCGCCGCTTCGCCCAGGCAATGGGTGCCTTCCTCCAGGCCGGCGCCGCCGAGCGGATCATCTGGGCGACCGGCTGCGACGCCGTCCACCCCCGGCCGGCGATCGAGGCGTTCTGGAACTTCGAGATGCCCCGTGACCTGATCGAGGAGTACGGGCTGCCCGAGCTCACCAAGGAGATCAAAGCCGACATCCTCGGCCGCAACTTCCTGCGGATGCACGGCATCGACGAGAAGGACCTCCGCGAGCGCATCCGAGGCGACGAGTTCGACACCACCGAACTCCAGGAGCCGTGGGGCGGACGCGTCGCCCCGGTCGACGACGCTTTGGCCGGTGCCCGATGACGGTCACGGAAACCCAGGTCCGCGCGACGCTCAACGAGATCCTCGATCCGTGCAGCATCACCGCGGGAGTCCCCGCCGGACTCGACGACATGGGACTCGTCGGTGACGTTCGCGTACAGGACGACGGCGCCGGCGGTCAGCGCATCGCGGTCACCGTCGGCGTGACCGAGCCGAGCTGCGTGCTCATCGGCTCGTTCGCGACCGAGGCCCAGGTCCGGCTCACGGCTCTGCCCGGTGTCTCCGCGGTGGACGTGCGGCTGGCGGACGACTTCGACTGGACCCCGGACAGGCTCGCACCGCACTACCGGCAACGGCTCGACGAACACCGTGAACACAAGCGTCGTGCCCTCCCCCTCCTCGCCATGACCAGGACAGGACCAGCCGTTGACCAGTGAGACCTCACAGCAGCCGCACACCTTCGACCCGACGGCCGTGGCGGCGAACAACGCGGCGGTCATGGGCCGCTTCATGGAAGGGCTCAGCCGGGCACCGCTCCCGCCCGAGAGGGTCGACCCGACGTCCGTCCGGGTGGTACGCGACATCGCCTACGGCGCGGCACCGGGCGCGGACCTGCGGATGGATCTGTACCTGCCGACGTCGTCCGCGTCGGCCCCCACCCCCGTGATCGTATGGCTGCCGGGTGGCGGCTGGCGGCATCAACGCCGGGGCTACGGGCCCCGCTTGACCCGGCTCTTCGCCGAACGCGGATACGCCATGGCGGACATCGAATACCGCTCCTCCGAGGTCGCCGTCTGGCCCGCGCAACTGCACGATGTACAGGCCGCGTTGGACCACCTGCACGACCTCGCGGACACCCACGGCCTGGACCCGGCGTCGATCGGCCTGTGGGGCAGCTCGTCCGGCGCGCACCTCGCACTGCTCACGGCCTTCGCCACCGACGCCGACGGTTCCCCCGCGGTGCCCGGCGTACGCGCGGTGGTGGCGGGCTATCCCCCGACCGACCTGCTCCGGCTCAATGAGGACGCGCTGCCCGGTGGAATGCTGGGCGTGGATCCCTCCGATCCGGCGTGGGGCCTGCTGGACGGCCCGCCGTCGGACCGGGCCGCCGCCGCGGTCGAGGCCAGCCCGGCCCGGCAGGCCCACCCGCGGGTGCCGCCCGTGCTGCTCCTGCACGGCGACGCCGACCTGCTCATCGGCCCGGCCCAGAGCCGCCGCCTCCACGACACCCTGGTCGCCGCGGGCGCCGAGTCCCATCTGCTGCTGGTGCGCGGCGCCGACCATGGCCTCCTCAACACCGGCGCCTGGGAACTGAACCCCATGACGGCCACGGTGCGGTCCTCACACTTCCCGGACGCCGTGGGCTCCGTGCGGCTGACCCCCCAGCTGATCGAGCGCTTCTTCGACCGCCACCTGCGAACGGACCCCTGGAACACCTGACCCACCACGGCGCCACGACGACATCGGCCGCGCTCCGCTGCCACCCCCGTGACTCACCTCCGGCTCACGGCATCGTGCGCCTCATCGTCACACCAGGTGTCTCGTGCCGACGCGCTGTCCGGTTGCCGCTCGGCGTTGTCCACCACCTTTCGCGCTGTTCAGCGGCCGGGAGAGCGAGGCCGGTCGGCCAGCCAGATGGTCGCCTTCCGCCGGAACCCGGCACAGTCCGGGCGGTGCGGCAAGGAAGCGGTCTACGACAGTTGGATGCCGAGTCGTTCCGCGAGTTCGTGGGCGCTGACGCCGTACGTCTCCCGGATCCGTACGCCGTCGGAACCGACGTCGAAGACGCCGTGGTCGGTGTAGACGCGGCTGACGCAGCCGACGCCGGTGAGCGGGTAGGTGCACCGCTCCACGAGCTTCGGCTCACCGGAGCGGGTGAAGAGCGTCATCATCACGTAGACGTCCTTGGCGCCGATGGCGAGGTCCATGGCGCCCCCGACGGCGGGGATGTCCTCGGGTCTGCCGGTGGTCCAGTTGGCGAGGTCGCCGTCGAAGGCGACCTGGTAGGCCCCCAGGACGCAGACATCGAGGTGCCCGCCGCGCATCATCGCGAAGGAGTCGGCGTGGTGGAAGTACGCCGCCCCGGGCAGCTCGGTCACCGGGACCTTGCCGGCATTGGTCAGGTCGGGGTCGACCGCATCGCCCTCGGCCTTCGGCCCCATGTTGAGCATGCCGTTCTCGGTGTGCAGCACCACCCCGGAGCCGGCCGGCAGATGGTCGGCGATCTTGGTGGGCTGCCCGATGCCGAGGTTGACGAAGGAACCGGCCGGGATGTCACGTGCGATGACGGCGGCCAGTTCATCCATCGAGAGCCGGTGGTCGGCGCGCACCTGATCGCTTCGCGTGATGGTCATCGTGCCCCCTGCACGGTGTAGTGACGGGCCTCGACCTGGACGATCCGGTCGACATAGATGGACGGGGTGACGACGGCCTCTGGGTCGAGTTTGCCGGGCTCGACGACCTCGTCGACCTGGACGATGGTCGTCGTGGCGGCCGTGGCCATGACCGGTCCGAAGTTGCGGGCGGTCTTGCGGTAGACGAGGTTGCCCAGCGCGTCCGCGATGTGCGCACCGATCAGCGCGTAGTCGCCCTTGATGGGGTACTCCAGCAGGTACTTCCGGCCGTCGATCTCCCGCTCCTCCTTCCCCTCGGCCAGCGGTGTGCCGACCGCGGTCGGGCAGTAGAAGGCGCCGATGCCGGCACCGGCCGCGCGCATCCGCTCGGCGAGGTTGCCCTGCGGCACGACTTCGAGTTCGATCTTCCCCTCGCGGTAGAGGCCGTCGAAGACCCAGGAGTCGGCCTGGCGCGGAAAGGAGCACAGCACCTTGCGCACCCGGCCGGCGGCCAGCAGCGCGGCCAGCCCGACATCGCCATTGCCGGCGTTGTTGGACACGATCGTGAGGTCCTTCGCGCCCTGCCGAATGAGCGCGTCGATCAGGTCGAACGGCATCCCGGCCAGGCCGAAGCCGCCGACGAGGATCGTGGAGCCGTCCTCGATCCCGGCGACGGCGGCGTCGGTGCTTTCGAGGATCTCCGCCCGGCTCATCGCTCCGACCCCGTGACCGCGCAGTTCTCGAGTACGACGGCCAGGCCCTGGCCGACCCCGATACAGATCGCGGCGACGCCGTAGCGCTGCCTGGTCTCGCGCAGCGCCTTGGCCAGCGTGGCGAGGACCCGGCCGCCCGAGGCGCCCAGCGGATGTCCGATCGCGATGGCGCCGCCCTTTTGGTTGACGATGCCCGGGTCGACCTTCCACGCGTCGACGCAGGCCAGCGACTGCACGGCGAAGGCCTCGTTGAGCTCGACCGCGCCCACCTGGTCCCAGCCGATCCCGGCCCGGGCCAGCGCACGGTTCGCGGCCTCGACCGGGGCGTAGCCGAAGGCCTGCGGTTCCAGCGCCATCACACCGCGGCCCGCGACACGGGCGATCGGGTCGGTTCCGATCACGGCCGCGGCCTTCTCGCTGCCCAACAGCACCGCGGAGGCACCGTCGTTGAGCGGGCTGGCGTTGCCCGCCGTGATGGTGCCGCCCTGCTCCGCCGTACGGAAGACCGGCCGCAGCCCGGCCAGGACCTCCGGCGTGGATCCGGCCCGGATGCCCTCGTCGCGGGCCAGGTCGACGCCCTCGACCGGTACCACCAGGTCGTCGTAGAAGCCCGACTCCCATGCCTGGTGCGCGAGTTGGTGGGAGCGGGCGGCGAACTCGTCCTGCCGCTTGCGGGAGATGCCGAAGCGCTCGCGGAGCTGCTCGTTGGCCTCGCCGAGGCTGACCGTCCACTCCTTCGGCATCCGCGAGTTGACCAGCCGCCAGCCGAGCGTGGTTGAGACCGCCGTGACATCGCCGGCCGGGAACGGCTTCGCCAACTTCGGCAGCACCCACGGCGCGCGCGTCATCGACTCCACGCCACCGGTCAGCACCACCTCGGCGTCGCCGGACTCGATCGTGCGGCTCGCCGTCATCGCCGCGTCGAGGCTCGACCCGCACAGCCGGTTGACCGTGGTGCCGGGCACGCTCACCGGAAGACCGGCGAGCAGCGCCGCCATGCGGCCGACGTTGCGGTTGTCCTCACCGGCGCCGTTCGCGTTGCCCCACACCACGTCGTCGATCGCGGCGCGGTCGAGGTCCGGAACCCGGGCGAGCGTCGAGGTGATCGCGGCGGCGGCGAGGTCGTCGGGGCGCACCCCGGCCAGCGCGCCGTTGAAGCGGCCGAACGGCGTGCGTGACGCGGCGTAGATGAAAGCACTCATGGCAGCGACGCTAATGCCGGGTCGCGATATTCTGAAGTACGTATATCCGAGCCGATTGATATGGACGACATATGGATCTGCGCCACCTGCGGTACTTCGTGGCGGTGGCCGAGGAGCGCCACTTCGGTCGCGCCGCCGAGCGGCTCCACATGGCCCAGCCACCGCTCTCCCAGCAGATCCGTCAGCTCGAAACCGAGCTCGGCGTACAGCTGCTCCACCGCACCACACGCCGCGTCGACCTCACCGAGGCCGGCCGGGCCTACCTCGAGCGGGCGCGCGCGATCCTCGCCGACGTCGACGAGGCCGCCCACCACGCACGGCTCGTCGCCGCCGGCTCGGTGGGCCACCTCGCGCTCGGATGCGTGGGCTCGGCGACGTACAGCCTCCTGCCCGCGCTCTCGCGGCGGCTCACGGAGGAGCTTCCCGGCGTCGACTTCTCCTTCCGCGGCGAGATGCTCGCGCCCGACCAGGTCGAGGCGCTGCGCACCGGCGCGATCGACGTCGCCCTGCTGCGCCCTGTGGCCGCCGACCTCTCCCTCACCGTGCGCACCCTGCGCCGGGACCGGCTCGTCGTCGCCGTACCCGCCGACCACCCCCTGGCCCGCCGCAAACGGCTGCGGGCGGCGGACCTGGCCGGTGCCGACCTGATCGTGCACTCCGCCGACCGCCGGTCGGTGATGTACGACGTGGTGCTGGGCCTGCTGCGCGACGCCGGTGTCGAGCCGCGCATCCGCCACGAGGTCGGCGAGACCTCGACGCTGGTCACGCTCGTGGCCGGCGGCCTCGGCGTCGCGGTCGTGCCCGAACCCGTAACCGCGCTGGCGCTCGACGGCGTCACCTACCTGCCGCTGGCCGGCGCCGACGCCCGCGTGGAGCTGGCCGTCGCCCACCGCGCGGACCGCTCCGAGCCGCACCTGGCGCGCACCGTGGGGATCATCCAGACGATGTTCTGAGACGTCCACCGACGCCGGACAAGGCCCCGCACTTGGCGCGACAACCTCGCCTGGCAACGTCGGGTGATGCAGTGGGCCCGGTGGGCGCCGGCCTGCGGAGCTGCCACCCCAACGGCTGTCCCTCCCCCTGGGCTCGGCCTTTACGGAAACTCATCCTGACCGAGAAGTCGCCGTGGCCGGTGCGCGCCGCGGTCTCGTCGGGCAGCGCGAAGAGTCTGGCCCGGATCGACGCCTGCGGGGTCAGCCAGCCGCTGAAGGAGCGGTCGGGTAGAGCTGCACGAGCACCATCTTCGATCGGATCCCGGTCACTTCCGGCCGCTCAGTGTGATCATTCGATTCGGCTGCACCTGGTTGCCGGAATCCGCGGCAGGCACTGCTGCCGGTCCCGGCGGCGGCAGGTTCAGGAGGCCGGGCCGCAGTTCAGTACGGCGGGGTTGATCGTTCCGCGCTGCACCTTCGCGTCGTGGGGCTCGGCGAAGCCGGCGTTGGTGATGTAGAGCCGGTTTCCGCGTACCGCGACGGAGGTGGGTGAAGCGAGGCCGTCCGAGGCGGTCAGGACGGTCTCGGTGGCCCCGTCGGGGTGGACCACCGCGACCTGGTTGAGGCCGTTCTGCGCGGCGAACACCACGTCGGTGCGGTCGTTGAGAAAGTTGAAGTCGTCGACGCTGGTGAGGCCGCTGGCCACGGTGCGGATCCGGCCCGGGGCTCCGGTGGCGGTGACGGGGATCCGCAGCAGGGTGCCCTGCGCGCTGTTGGAGACCCAGACGGCGCCTCTGTGGAAGCGGAGCCCGTTCGCGCCGAACGGGACGGACGGGTCGGCCGCGAGGGCGGGGTCGGTCAGCCAGGCGGTCGCCTTTCCGCCTGAGGCCGGGACGGCCCAGACGGTGCCTTTGTTGCTGTCGGCCACGTACAGGGTGCGCTCGGCGCGGTCGAGGGCCAGGCCGTTGGGGAGTCCGTCGGTGGGCAGAGCGGCGACGCGGCGAGGGGCGCCGCCCGGGGGCAGCTTCCATACGCCGGCCCGGGAGGCGTCATCAGAGACCACGTTGTAATAGATGGTGCCGTCGCGGTCGCGCGCGATGCCGCTGAATGCGTCGCCCTGCTGCCCGGCCACGATCACCGTGCTGCGCCCGGACGGGTCGATCCGCAACAGTGCCGGGCTCTCGCCCGCCGCAGTGTGCCCGCCCAGCGTGGAGACGGTCAGCGAATTGTCCGGGTTGACAGTGACGTTCTCCGGGGAGTCGCCGGCGGTGAAGTCCAATGCGGCGAGAGTTCTCACGTCGGCGACGACCGGCTTGGAGGACTCCTGTTGTGTCGCTGCGGATGCGTACGGCGCCGAGGCGAGGACGGCCGCCACGGCGATAGACGCCGCAAGTCCGGACCGCTTCTTCAGGAGGGTTGCTGTGGGGACCGCTACGGAGATTTCCATGGGGGCTTCGCACTCTTCTCGAGAGGGCGCAGATGTGCCTGCGCGGGAAGTGGGACATGAAGGAGGGCCGGGGCAGTCGCCCCGGCGTGTTGCGTGGTCAGTCCTGCGTGGCGGGGAGGGGCAGGAGTCGCCGGTAAGCAGGAACGGCGATGGCGGCGACGACGACGTGCATGACCATCAAGGCGATGACGGCACCCCAGCTGGTGCCGGGCCGGCTGTCGGAGATGCCGACCATGATGTCCGGGATCAGGCTGACGATCAGGATGACGGGCACGAGGGTGCGCAGCAGCCGGGCCGGGTGTGCCGAGCGTGCGCGGATGATCGCCCAGGCGGCAGCGGCGGCCAGAGCGCCGAAAACGGTGAGGGGGGCGTAGGCGGAGAGTTGGAGGGGCTGGAAGTCGTCCGAGGCGCCGGCGGCGTGGGCTATCGCGGCGACGATGGCGTTGACGGCGACGGCGACGGCAGCGGTGCCGATCAGACCGCCGGTGACGACGAGGCCGCCGGGGTGGGCCGGGCGGGTGGCGAGCTGGTGGCTCATGGTGATTCTCCGGATCGGGTGGGGAGGGGACGGGGGCAACGGAGTCGGGTCAGCCGGCGATGACGACAGAGCGACGGCTGGTGGTCGTGTCGGTGAGCGCGGTGAGCATCCAGGCGGCGACGTCGGCGCGGCTGATGGTGTCCCCCATGCGCAAGGTGGCCGACCCGGGCAGCAGCTTGGTGACACCTGTGGCGGGGCCGTTGGTGAGGCGGACGGCGTGGACGAGGGTGTAGTCGAGGTCACTGGCGCGCAGCGCGTCCTCGGCGGCCGCCTTGTCCTTGACCATGGCGGCCATGGCCGTGCTGGACATGAGCTTGGCGGGCGCGCTCAGGCGCTCGCGCAGCACGGCGAAGGAGGAAAGCTCCACGAACCGGGTGACGCCGGTGGTGATGGCACCGGATATGACGGCCTGCGTGGCGTCGGTGATGACGGTTCCGCCGGTGGCGCCGAGCGTGCTGATCACCGCGCCGACGCCCGACATGGCCTGCGTGACGTCACCGGCGTCGGTGGCCTGCCCGGCAACCACGTCGAGGCCGGGCCGGGCATCCAGCTTCTGGGGTGAGCGAACGAGCGCGCGCACGGTGTGGCCCGCGGCCAGGGCCTGGTCGACGACGAGGCGCCCGGTGGCACCGGTGGCACCGAGTACAAGCAGCTTCACGGGAGGACTCCTCAAGGCTTCGATGCTGCACGGAACCCCGGGCAGTGACTTCAAGCGTTAACTCAAAACTAGCGACAATGACTTCAAGCTTCAAGTGAAGGCGAGGTGGATTCACTTCAAGAATGAAGCGTCGGTACATTGGAGGGCATGACGAACACCCCCGCTGACGAGGCGCCCCGCTGGCTTGACGAGGAGGAGCGCCGGGCCTGGCTCGGCCTGGTCGGCATCATGCGGAGGCTGGAACACGCGCTCGACACGCAACTGCGCGACGAAGGGCTGACGCACTTCGAGTACGGGGTGATGGCGGCGCTGTCGGAGTCGTCGCAGCGGGAACTGCGCATGAGCGCCCTCGCCGCGTACGCCGAGGGCTCACTCTCCCGTCTTTCCCAGGTCGTGGCCCGCCTCGAACGCAAGGGGTACATCCACCGCCGCCCTGATCCGGCCGACGGCCGCTACACCCTGGCCACCCTGACCGACGAAGGATACGAGAAGATCGTCGACGCCGCTCCCGGCCACGTCGCAGAAGTGCGCCGCCTGGTGTTCGACCCGTTGACCAAGGCGCAGGTCAAGCAGCTCTCCCACATCGGCCGGCGCATCCTGCGCGCCATCGACCCCGACAACAGCGACGGCGACCGCGACTGAGCCCCTACACCGGCCGGGCGCCCACCCGTGGGCTCAGGGCGCGCGCCGTCTCCCCGACGCCGGCGCGCGCCCCGGAGCGAACACACAGACAGGCTGGCTCGTACGGTCGGCTGCCGCCGCTTCTCGCTACAGCCGCTTCTCGCGAATATCGAACCTCCCCGGCAACGGCGCCGTCCTACGAGATGAACAGCCACGGAAGGCGCGCGGCCGCGGGGCCGGCGTCGCATCAGAGTCCAGACAGGCGATCCGCAACCGGCTCTGACCAGAAGCGACGGAGAGCCGATTCCGCTTGCGACAAGCGCGAGTCGTGATCGCCACCGCGTCCGGCCTCGGCATGCGTCCGACACACACGCTTCGGCCGCGAACTCCAGCCCACCCTTCCGCGCGAGCAGCGTCGTCATCGCATCGACCCGGGTCGACGTCCCGGGAGCGCCGGTCGCGCGACGCGAGGTCGCGACGACGGCAGCGACGCTCAGCCCAGCCGCCGCACCGACCAGGGGCAGGCCCAGGCAACGACCTACGCGACGATCTTCGCGACGGAATCGCGAGCCTGCTGCGCGATGCGGTCGTCAGTGACGTCATCAGCCCCGCCCACGCCGATCGCGCCGATGACCTCCCCGTCGGCCGTCACGATCGGCACACCGCCGGCGACCGGCAGAAGGTTGGCATCGACCAGGTGGGGAGGTGCCACCTGCATCTGCGGGGACGCGGCGAAGGCCGCGAACTTGGCCGTGGGAACACCACTCACTGCCGAGGTGTAGGCCTTGCGTCGCGCGGTCTCCACGCCAAGGAGGCCAACGCCGTCGTCGCTGAGGAGGACCTTCGTGACGCCACTTCGGTTGACCACGACAGCACACACCTTGTGCCCGTCGGCCCTTCCCGCTTCGAGAGCGGCAAGTGCGGCGCCGTGCGCGATCTCGTAGCTGAGCGGCTCTCGCATGGAGCGGGTCCTTCCCTCGTCGGGCAAACGGTCAACCGGCCGTCTTCGTGAGTCGGGCCGGTGTGCCGCCGCCCGATGTGAACATGAAGATAGAATCACATTCACATCGGGAGATCTACCGCCGGACTCACTGCGGCGCAGCGCCGAGCAGGTACAGACAGACGGCGTTGATCAATTCGTCGGTGAGTTGACGCCACGTCAGCGGCCGCTCGGACTCGAAGCGTTCACCGTGCAGCACGCGGTTCATGCACGCTGCGTACACCAGACGGAAGGCGACATCCAGGCGCAGCTCAGGCTCCGGCGCGCCGATCATCGGCACAACCGGCTCCAGGAATGTCCGGAAGACCCGGCCGGCATCGACGCTGGCCTCGGACCCCACTTGAGCCACTCCGGGATCAGTGGTGCCCGCGGTGATGAAGACACGCATCAGACGCGCGTGCGCCTCGAACGTCTCGGTGAGTCCGGCGACCGCCGAGGCGACCAGGGTGGCCGGATCGGTGCGCAGCGGAGCGAACCGGCGAATGATGTCGGCGCGGAACTGGTCGATCATGGCGTGCTGCAGGCCCGCGATCAGACGGTCCTTGCCACCGAAACGCCGATAGACACTGCCCACGGAGACGCCCGCCCGAGAGGCGACGGCCGCGATGGTGAGCGCTTCGGTGCCGCCCTCCTCGAGAAGGGCCGTGCCCGCTTCCAGGATCCGCTGCTGGGTCCGCCGACTGCGCGCCTGCTGTGGCTGCGGCAGATCGAGCGACGGTTCGGTAGTCACCCGCCCACCGTATACGGAGCCGACATCCGCCCCGACAGCTCCGCGACCCGTGATCAAGGCGGCACCGGAACTGCCCCTTGACGCCTCGCCACGCAAAATGCGAATGTGAATCAACTTATCAGTTTGAGGGTCTCACAGGACGGTGCCCTCGCAGGTGATCCCCCCACAGCCCTGCACGGGCCACCGCCTGTGCCCCCGAGCCGCACGGGAGACAGCGCGATGACCACCACATCAGAGATCGACACCGGCACGGCCTACGGCCGCCCGAAGCCCTCGTACAACGCCCGCCTGCGCGAAGTCGGGCCCGGTACGCCCATGGGCGAGGCACTGCGCCGCTACTGGCACCCCATCGCCAGCTCGGAGACGCTCGTTGCCGGTGCCCAGCCGCAGAAGACCCGCGTGCTGGGCGAGGACCTGGTCGTATTCCGGGACGGGCAGGGCAACCCCGGTGCCGTGATCGAGCGCTGCACACACCGCGGCGCCAGCCTCTTCTACGGGCGCGTCGAGGACGACGGCATCCGCTGCTGCTACCACGGCTGGAAGTTCGACGTCCAGGGCCGCTGCATCGAGCAGGCGTGCGAGCCGGGCCTGGGACGCAGGCGCGACGCCGCCCGTCAGCCGTGGTACCCCGTCGCGGAGCGCTACGGCCTGGTCTTCGTCTACATGGGCCCGCCCGAGCTCAAGCCCGAACTCCCCCGCTACGACGCGCTGGAGAGCCCCGCGGAAGACGAGAAGTACTTCGCCAGCTGGCCGGTCCCGCACGCCGCGGTCCTCGGCATGCCGACGGACTTCAGCTGGCTCAACATCTACGAGAACTCCGCCGACCCGACGCACGTCACCTGGCTCCACTCCACCCACAGCGGGTACCAGATGCTGGGCACCGGCACCTTCGGCTACCCCGAGAACTTCTTCGACCCGGCCACCATCGCCGAGCGCCTGACCTACGAACGCACCGACCACGGTCTGAAGTACACCCAGCGATTCGCGATGGAGGGCGAGGACGGCGAGGTCACCGAGTACGGCTTCGCGGTCGATCAACACCTGCCCAACGTCTTCGGCCTGCCGGACTACGTGAAGCCCACGCCCGACGGGCGGGCAGACCAGTTGCTGTGGGTCGTGCCCTCCGACGACACCAGCCACCGGCTCTTCTTCTCGATCCGCACGAACGATCCCGAACGCATGGTCCGCTTCGTGATCGGCATCACGCAGAACGGGAAACAGAACCACGAACTGACCGACGAGGAGCGCCAGAGGTTCCCCGGTGACGCGGAGGCCCAGGGCTCGCAGGGAGCGATCACCCTGGACTCCGAGGAGACCCTGGCCACCGGAGACCGCGGCGTCGTCATGCTGCGTCGCATGCTTCTCGCGATGGCCGACGACGTCGAGGCCGGGCGCGACCCGATCAACATCGTCCGCGACGCGTCGGAGGTCCACCGCGTCGAGACCGGCCTCTTCACCCTCGGCAGGCGCCCGGCGGGCGACGACGCCGCGGCCGCCGCCGGCGTCTGAGCCAGAACCATGAGCAACGAGTGGTTCGACACCATCGTGGTCGCCCGGCGCGACGCGACCGCCCGGATCGTGGTGCTCGACCTGGTCAGTCGCGACGCCGCCGAGCTCCCGGAGTTCGCCGCCGGCGCCCATGTCGACGTCCTCGTGGACCGTGCCACCGGGCTGGTCCGCCAGTACTCCCTGTGCGGGCCGCCGCAGGACCGCACCCGCTACCGGCTGGCCGTGTTGGCCGAGGCGGCGTCGCGCGGCGGCTCGCTGGGGATGCACCGGCTCCGTGAGGGCGACAGGCTGCGGATCTCGCGTCCGCGCAACAGGTTCGGGGTCTCGGACGAGGCACGTCGCCATCTGCTGGTGGCGGGCGGCATCGGCGTGACTCCCCTGCTGGCGATGGCGCACGCACTCGAAGCCAGGGGCGCGGAGTACGAATTGCACTACTGCGCCCGGAGCCGGGCGGATTCGGCGTTCGTCGAGGAGCTGGAGAACAACCCCCGCGTGCGACTCCATTTCGACGACGGCCCGGACGACCAGCGCTTCAGCGTCGCCGGCGACATCGGCCCGCCCGACCCCGAGGCGGCGATCTACGTCTGCGGTC
This sequence comes from Streptomyces sp. NPDC001617, assembly GCF_053596855.1. Classification (NCBI taxonomy): domain Bacteria; kingdom Bacillati; phylum Actinomycetota; class Actinomycetes; order Kitasatosporales; family Streptomycetaceae; genus Streptomyces; species Streptomyces sp. NPDC001617. The sequence continues at coordinate 51,733 of NZ_JBSFHA010000051.1, read as the reverse complement.
CCGGGGGCTTCATGGACTTCGTGATCTCCTCCGCACGCGGAGCGGGATGGCCCGCCGAAGCGATCCACAAGGAGCGCTTCGCACCCGCGGAGGACACCGCCGCGCACACGGCCGGCGGGACCTTCACTGTGCGGCTCGCCAAGTCCGGGCACGAGTACGAGATCAAGGACGGCGAGAGCGTCCTCGACGTCCTGCTCGCGGCCGGCGTCGACGCCCCCTACTCCTGCCAACAGGGAATCTGCGGCGAGTGCATCGTGCGCGTGCTCGCCGGAGAACCCGACCACCGCGACGACATCCTGACCGACCGTGAGCGCGCCGACGGCATGTTCACCACGTGCTCCTCGCGAGCACACTCATCGATTCTGGAGCTGGACCTATGACGACAACCACATCCACCGCAACCACCGGGACCATCGAGGCGATCGAGCAGGCAGAGGCCGCGTGGCTCGCGGCTCTCACCGAGGGCGAAGAAGCGATCGCCTCTCTCATGCTGGAGGACAGCCGGGCCGTCCACGGCCCCGTCGGAAAGATCGACGACGGCAGGACCTTCGCCCATTTCACCTGGACCCGCCGCCGCCACGTCTTCGCCAAGGCCGAGGAGCTCAGCATCACGGTGCGTGGCACCACGGCGATCACCACGTGTCTCCAGGAGATGCACATCGTCTTCGACGAGAGCCTCCCGCCGTTTCCGGTCCAGGAGACGGTGACGCGCGTCTGGGAGGAGACCTCGGAGGGCTGGCGCCTGGCGCACCTGCACCAGTCCAAGCGGATGCCGCCGGTCTGAGTCCCGGGAAGGCCGACCGGCTCACCCTCACTCCGCTGTTCGATGAACGGACATGTGGCTTCAGCGCGGGCCGTCGGCCCCAGAGAGTTCAACACGAAGAGTTCGCGCGGCGATCGCCGCTGTTGTAAAGGTGAGGCAACACATGTCAGCCACTGAGACCGAGGCACCCACGTCCGGTGCGGTCCGGACCAGCGATCTCCTCATCGCGGGCGAGCACGTCGCGGCCAGGGGCGGCCGCTATTTCGAGACGACCGAGGCCCTGACCGGTGAACCGATCGCGAGGGTCGCGGCGGCCTCCGTCGAGGACGTCAACCTCGCGGTGGACGCGGCGGCGGCCGCCCTTCCGGAGTGGTCGAGCCTCCCGCCGGCCGCACGCCGGTCGGTTCTGGAGCGTGCGGCCGTCCTGCTCGGCGAGCGCACCGACGAGATCGTGGCCACGATGAGCCGCGAGATGGGTGCCACTCTCCCCTGGTGCGGCTTCAACGTGCATGTCGCGAAGGGCATGTTCGTCGAGGCGGCCGCCCAGGCGTACGCGGCCGTCGGCGAGGTCATCCCGTCGGACGTGCCCGGCCTCACCGCCCTCGGGGTACGTCAGCCGGTCGGCGTCGTCGTCGGCATCGCACCATGGAACGCACCGCTGATCCTCGGTGTACGCGCCATCGTGTGGCCGCTGGTGTGGGGCAACACCGTGGTCCTGAAGTCCTCCGAGCAGACGCCGCTCACCCAGGCCGCCATCGTGCAGGTGCTGCACGATGCCGGCGTGCCCGCCGGAGCGGTCAACCTCATCAGCAACGCGCCCCAGGACGGTCCGAGCGTCGTCGAGGCGCTGATCGCCCACCCGGCCGTGACGCGCGTGAACTTCACCGGATCCAGCAGGGTCGGCCGCATCATCGGCGAGCTCGGCGGTCGCCACCTGACCCGTGTGGTCCTCGAGCTCGGTGGCAAGGCGCCCTTTGTGGTGCTTCCCGACGCGGATCTGGAGGAGGCCGCCGCCGCGGCCGGCTTCGGTGCCTTCATGAACCAGGGCGAGATCTGTATGTCGACCGAGCGCGTCATCGTGGACAGGACTGTCGCCGACGAGCTCTCCTCCCGTCTGGCCGAGCGTGCCGCCAAGCTGGTCGTCGGGCCGCCGAGCGATCCCGCCTCACAGATCGGTCCGCTGGTCCACATCGCCGCCCGCGACCACGTGGTCGCGTTGATCGAGGACGCCCGCGCCAAGGGTGCGCAGGTCCTGGCCGGTGGCACGGCCGACGGCCTGTTCGTGCGGCCCACCGTGCTGCGCGGAGTCACTCCGGACATGCGCGTCTACAGCGAGGAGTCCTTCGGACCGGTGGTCTCGATCATCGAGGTGGACTCGACCGACGAGGCCGTCGCGGTCGCCAACGACACCGAGTACGGGCTCTCCGCCGCGGTCTTCGGCAAGGACGCGGCCGCCGCGCTCGACGTGGCCCGCCGGATCAGGTCCGGCATCTGCCACATCAACGGCGCCACCGTGCACGACGAACCCCAGATGCCCTTCGGCGGTGTCGGCGCCAGCGGCTGGGGCCGGTTCGGATCCCGCGCCGCGCTGGAGGAGTTCACCGAGTTGCGCTGGATCACCATCCAGTCGGGATCCCGCCACTACCCCATCTGAGGATGCGACGAGGTCGTACGGCGCACGTGACACGGCGTGCGCCGTGCCTCCGGTCCGTGCTCCCCTGGCTGTGGTGCCTAGCCGCGGCCTTCAGCCCGGCGGTGGGAGCTGCATGGCCGGCGGACGCCCGGGAGACAGAGGCCTCTCAGCAACTCGACCGAGAGCTGGAGGAGTTCTTCCGGCCCCTCTGACGAAGCCCCTGCACCAGGGACCTTCACCTCTCCAAGGAGTCAACAATGTCTCAGGCCGACCATGACCGCCACGAGATCCGCCGGCTCGTCGAGAACTGGGCGCTGTGGCGCGACGCCGGGGACTGGGGCCGCTTCGCCACGGTCTGGCATCCGCGTGACGGCTGGATGAGCGCCACCTGGTTCCAGGGAAGTGCCACCGACTTCATCAAGGCCAGTCGTGAGGGCTTCGAGAACGGAGTCAGCATCCTCCACTTCCTGGGCGGCCACACCGCGGACGTCGTCGGCGACCGGGCCATCGCCCAGACGAAGATGACCATCAACCAGCGCGCGGGCATCGACGGCGTCGAGGTCGACGTCGTCTGCACCGGCCGCTTCTACGACTTCCTCTCCCGCCACGAGGGGCGCTGGACCCTCGTACGCCGGCAGCCGATCTACGAGAAGGACCGGCTCGACGTCGTGGATCCCGCCGCCTCACTGACGTTGGATCCCGAGCTGCTGGACCGGTTCCCGACCGGCTACCGGCATCTGGCCTATCTACAGACCAAGGCGGGTTTCACGGTGAAGGACGGGCTCCCCGGCCTCACCGGCACAGCAGTCGAGCAGCTCTACTCGGAAGGCGAGCAATGGCTGGCGGGAGCCTGATGAAGTTCACCCACGAAACCCTCCCCCAGCGGGTGGTGTTCGCGGCCGGGGAGTCGCCCGCCGCCGTGGCGACGGAGGTCGAGGCGCTCGGCGGTTCCAAGGTCATGCTGATCGCGTCGGACCGCGAGAAGGAGCTGGCCGACCCGATCGCCAAGGAGATCCCGGTCGTACTGCGTCACGAGGAGGTCGTGATGCACGTGCCGGTCGAGGTCGCGGCACGAGCCCTCCAGGCGGCGGCCGGCGCGGGCGCGGACATCCTGGTCAGCGTCGGCGGCGGCTCGACCACGGGTCTGGCCAAGGCGGTGGCGCTGACCACCGGACTGCCGATCGTCGCGGTACCCACCACGTACGCCGGCTCGGAGGCGACCAACGTGTGGGGCCTGACCGAGGGTGAGACCAAGACCACCGGTGTGGACGGCAAGGTGCTGCCCGCGTCGGTCGTCTACGACGCCGGTCTGCTGACCACGCTGCCCGGCGAGATGACCGTGGCCAGCGGCCTGAACGCGATGGCGCACTGCGTGGACTCGATGTGGGCGCCGCGTACCGACCCGATCGACCGCGCGCTGGCGCAGGAGGGCATCCGCGCACTGGCGACCGGCCTGCCGGCAGTGGCCGACGACTCGACGAGCGTCGAGGGCATCGAGCAGACGCTGTACGGCGCCTACCTCGCCGCGGTGGCGTTCGCCTCGGCTGGCTCCGGGATGCATCACAAGATCTGCCACGTCCTCGGCGGCATGTTCAACCTCCCGCACGCACAGACCCACGCGGTCGTGCTGCCCTACGTGCTGGCCTTCAACGCCCCGCAGGCCCCCGAGGCGGAGGCGCGTATCGCCCAGGCCTTCGGCACGGTCTTCCCCACCGACGGGGCGAGCGCCGGCCTGGCCGCCCTGCGCCAGGTGCTGGACGCACCGAGGGCACTGCGCGACTACGGCATGCCCGAAGCCGGCATCGCCAAGGCGCTGGGGCCGATCACGCAGGCCATCCCTGCCGACAACCCGACCCCCGTCACCGACGGGAACCTGACCGCGCTGCTCAAGGCGGCGTGGGCCGGCGACCCGATCAACTGAAGGAGGCCGTCATGGCTACCTACGTCAACCCCGGCTCGGCCCAGGCCCACGGCACCGTCTACCGCGAGGTGTCGTCGGAGCAGCAGGCGGTCGAGCAGAAGCTCGTCGACAACGTCCTGGCCTCCTTCGACGCCTGCCAGGATCCGCGGCTGCAGGAGCTCATGACCTCCCTGGTCAAGCACCTGCACTCCTTCATCCGCGAGGTCCGGCTGACCGAGGAGGAGTGGGGGACTGCGATCGACTTCCTCACCAAGGCCGGCCACATCACCGACGAGGTCCGGCAGGAGTTCATCCTGCTGTCCGACACCCTCGGCGCGAGCATGCAGACGATCAACGTCAACAACCAAGCCTACAAGGGCGCCACCGAGGCGACCGTATTCGGGCCGTTCTTCGTCGAGGACGCCCCGGCGATCGAGCTCGGCGACGACCTGGCCTTCGGCGCCCCCGGTGAGCCCTGCTGGGTCGAGGGCACCGTCACCGACACCGACGGCACCCCGCTCGCCGGCGCGCGGATCGAGGTCTGGGAGGCCGACGAGGACGGGCTCTACGACGTGCAGTACGAGGCCGACAAGCGGGCCGGCCGGGCGCACCTCTTCTCCGCGGCCGACGGCGGCTACCGCTTCTGGGGCCTCACCCCGACGCCGTACCCCATCCCGAACGACGGACCCGTCGGCAAGATGCTCGACGCGGTCGGCCGCTCACCGCTGCGCGCCGCCCATCTGCACTTCATGGTGTCCCACGAGGGCGGGCGCACGCTGGTGACGCACATCTTCCCGGAGGGCGACCCGATCGGCCGCAAGGACACCGTCTTCGGCGTGAAGGACTCACTGATCAAGCGGTTCGAGCAGCAGCCCACCGGCACGCCCACGCCCGACGGCCGCGTCATCGACGGCACGTGGAGCCGGGTGCGCTTCGACATCGTGCTCGCCCCCAAGGGCGTATGACCCGCCTACCAACGCTTCGCGTCTCCCAGGGCCAGCAGGCCGTCCACCACCAGGCCGGCCAGGGCCTCCGCCCTGGCGAGACGGTCCGTCTGTGACAGGTGCTCGGGGCGGCCCAGGCCCCGGGCGCAAGGCTCCTGCACCAGTCCTGCCACGGCAGCGATGACGGCGAAGAGCAGGGCGTCCATTCCCCATCGCCCCCCGCCGCAGGCCTCACCCATGCCCCCGACCAGGCCAACCAGTTCTGGTACGAGACCGCCGGGGCCACCGGTGGTACTCGAACTACGAGCACGCCCTGCACACGGTGGACACCTCCGGGACCCTGACCCTCAACGGCCGCGCCGAGAAGATCCGCGGGCAGTCCTGGGTGGTCCGTCAGTGGGGACCCCTCCGCGACCTCACCACGGGCCGCGCCTCCTGGTCCTGGATCCCCACGCGATGGAAGGTCACCATCCCGGGCGAGCACGCCAAACTGGACGCCACCGTCTACGCCAAGAACCAGGAACTGACGGTCCCCGGAGCCGGCTCCGAAGGCAGCACCGCGGCCAGTAGCGGTCCACGGGCAACGACGGCGAACGCTGCGGACGACCGGTCGTCCGCAGCGTTCGTCCGGCCTTCGACAAGAAGGCGGGCCGCGTCGAGTCAGGCCGGCAGCAACTCCGCGAAGTCGCGCAGAGGCCGCGACCCGTCCCAGTCGACTGATGCCCGCCAGACGCCGGTGAAGATCTCTCGCGTGATCTCGCTGTCCTGGACGAGTTCGATCATCCCCGGGCCATCTTCACCGGCGTCCAGGAAGTAGACGTCACCTCCTGGGGTCACATCGTGAAAGCGCACCGCCGCTCCGCTCGCCTCACGACGTTCGACCTCTTCCCTGACGTTGTGCACGGCCTTGGCGACGTGGTGGAAGCCATAGCCGTGGCATTCGTGGGCGTCTTTGTAGATGGACGGCTCGTCGTCGAGGGTCTGGATGAGTTCGACCATCGTGTGCCCCGAGAAGGCGAGGGCGAGTGCGAACTCGGCCTTGCCCGGCTCACCACGGTAGGTGGAGCCCTCGCCGCCGATCCTCTCGTTCACGAACCAGGGCCCGACGCCGAGTTCGTCGGTCCACCAGCGCATCCCGGCAGCGAGGTCGGGGACCGTGTACGCGACCTGGATGATGGCGTCGGTCGGCTGGCCGAAGGGAAACTCCATGGTGGTTGTCCTCGCTCGGGTCCTGGGGCGCGACTGGTGATCGACGGCGCCCGTCGCCTCTATGCCGGCGGGCGGGTGAAGCCGGTGGCGCCGCCGTCCACGGGGAGGGCCGCGCCCGTGATGTAGCTGGCTTCGGTCGAAGCCAGGAAGAGCACGGCGTCGGCGAGCTCGTCCGGTTCTCCTTCTCGGAGCATGGGAGTGCTGAGCCTGACCCGCTCCCGGAAGGCGTCGGCTCCGCCCGGTGGAAGGCCCGTCGTGCGTGCGGCGATGTCGGTGTTCATGCCGCCCGGGATGACGATGTTGACCCGGATTCCCTCGCCGATGACTTCGGCGGCGAGGATGCGTGTCAGGTGCTCGAGTGCGGCCTTGCTGGTCCCGTAGGCGGCAGTTCCCGCGCTGGCCCTTCGACCGGCTGCCGAGCCGCAGAAGACGACGGCCCCGCCGGGCGCGAGCAAGGGCCTGAGACCCTGCATGAGGAAGAACGAGCCCTTGACGTTGGTGTTGAACACCATGTCCCAGGTGGCTTCGTCCATGTCGTCGAGGCGCTTGATACCCGCCTGCCCGGCATTGAGGAACGCGGCATCGACGTGGTCGACTTGTGCGGCTGCCTCCGTGACCGCGGCCTTGATGCCGGCCGGCGAGGAGAGGTCGGCTGCCACGGCGATCGTGCCCTCGCCGATCAGACCGCTCGCGATCTTCAGCTGGTCGGGGTCGCGCGCGATGATGACCACGCGTGCGCCCTCGCGCGCGAACGCCTGTGCAGCCGCCAGTCCCAGTCCTCTGCTGCCGCCGGTGACGAGGCAGGTCTTCCCGAGGAAACGCTGACGCCGGCCCTCGACGATCCGGTCGTGGGTTCCGACGTCAGTCGTGTCGTTCATGGTTCTCCGTAAGTTGTTGGGGGCCCGGGAGGGCCGGGTGTGGCTGACGGTTCTCTGCCATCAGTGGCTTCGAAGGAGTGGCCGCCCGGCTCTCCGGAGCGCCAGTCATCGCGCTGGCCCGTCGGCGCGTCAGCGTTCTGTGGGCACTCCTGCGCGACAAAACCGTGTCGTCACCCCCGCACCACCGGTCGCGCAAGCGGCTTGACTTCATCTTTGAGACTCCTTCGTGGGGGTCAGGAGTGGCGGTTCATGCGTCGATCTCGATGCCGCCGAACGGAGCTCCGCCGTTGAGGACGCGCTCCTCCGGCGGGATGGGCGCAAGGCTCACGCGCACGTCGATGCACGTCGGCCGGCGGGCCGCGAGGGCGGCCTCGATCGCCGGGCGGAGCTGGTCGAGTTCCGTGACGTCGACACCGTCCGCACCCAGAGCTCGTGCCACGCCGCTGTAGGAGCCGTTCTGCAGGCGGTTGTTGGTGACGCGGTCCTGTCCGAAGAAGAACTGCTGGGTGTGCAGGGTGGCGCCCCAGGCCTGGTTGTTGAGGACGATCACGATGACCGGGAGTCCCGCGCGGACGAGGGTGTCGAACTCGGCGAGGCTGTAGCCGACGGCGCCGTCGCCGGTGACGAGGATGGTCGCCCTGTCGGGGGTCGCGTACTGCGCTCCTACGGCCACGCCGAAGTTGCTCCCCATCGAGCTGAGGTAGCCGTGCCCGAGGTAGTGGGCCAGCGGGGCGAGGGCGATCGTCTCGGAGAGCCACAGCTCGGTCAGGGCGCCGTCGACGACCACGGTGGCGTTCTCGGGGACGCTCTCGGCGATCGTGCGGACCGCGAGGTACGGGTGGATCGCGTCGTCCCCGTGCTCCTCGGTTTCGGCGGCGAGCGCGGACCGCCGGGTGGCCGAGATGTCCCGCAGAGTCTTCAGCCAGTTGTCGCGTCCCAGGGGCACGGGGCTGTCGCCCAGGCGCTCGTTCAGCACGCCGACCGTGCCGACCGCGTCGGCCTGGATGCCGAGTTCGACCTCCTGCAGACGGCCGAGTTCACGGCCGTCGGGGTCGATCTGGAAGATCCGCGCGCTCTTCGGGAGCAGTCGGCCCGTGCCGAACTGGGTGGCCATTCCGAAGCGCAGCCCCAGCAGCAGGACCAGGTCGGGCCGCTCGTCCTCGGGGACGGTGGCCAGGCTCTGGAGGAGACCGACGTGCCGCTCGGAGCCGACGATCGCACCGAGACCCTCCCAGTCGGAGAAGAGAGGCACTCCGGTACGGGCGGCGAACTCGTGCAACTGGGCCCGTGCGTCGGCGGTGACGAAGGACTTGCCGACCAGCGCGATCGGCCGCTCGGCTGTGCTGAGCGCCTCGACGATCCGATCTACGCCGTCGGCGGAGGCGATGCCGCTGCCGTCGATCTCGACGCGGTAGTCCTCGGCCTCATCGACGTCGATCTGCCGGCGGAGGACGTCCCAGGGAATGTCGAGGAGCACCGGCCCCTTGGGCTCCGACTGAGCGATCCGGATCGCCTGCGCGACCAGGCGGGGGATCAGCTCGGTACGGGTGACGCGGTGCGCGAACTTGGTCACCGGGGTTGCCATCGCCACCTGGTCGAACCCGGCCTGCTGGTCGTTGACCTGGTCCGTCTCAAGGGGCCCGGAGCCCACGACGTAGAGGACCGGGGTCCGGTCCAGATGGGCGTTGGCGACAGAGGTCAGGACGTTGGTGAAGCCGCCGCCGGCCGTGACGACGGCCACTCCCAGGTTTCCGGTGACGCGCGCATAGCCCTCGGCCGCGTGGCCGGCGTTCATCTCGTGGCGCACATCGACGATCCGGAGCTTGGCATCCAGGGCGTCCTGGAGGATGCCGTCGATATGCGCTCCGGGCAGGCCGAACGCGACGTTGACTCCGGCTCGCTGCAGCGTTCGCACGACGAGCCCACTACCGGTTGCGGGTGCCATTCGATGATCCGCCCTTCTGGACGTACTCAGGGTTTCAAGAGAAATCACTGGGGACAGGGCCGTGTCTCAGGCCGTCCGCACCGGAGTCTCCGGCGTGGCCTGGGGGACGACAATGGCCGTGTTCGTTGGATGGTCAAGGCCTTGATCGACTTAGGAGCATCGCGACCTCGTCGACCAGACTGGCGGGGGCGGAGCCTCGTGGCTGGTTCACGCCGAGGCCGAGACAGCGACCTCGGGGTCGTACTCGTAGATCCAGCCGTTGGCCCTGAGTGGGTCGGCCTGCGAGTAGGCGAGGTCGCGTGCCTGCTGCTCGGGGCCGTCCGGAAGGTGGTTGATGTGGGACCTTCCGTGCGACACCTCCTGCAGGCGTGCCGTGCGGTGTCGACGGAGCTCTTCGTAGCGCCCCAGCGCCGCGATCGGGTTGTCCGGGTCCTCGGCAAGGCAGAGGGCCAGGACGGCACCGTCCTCGATCGCCTGGGCGGCGCCCTGGGCGAAGAACGGGAACATCGGGTGGGCCGCGTCACCCAGGAGGGTCGCGTTCCCGCGGTTCCAGTGGTCGAGAGGCTCGCGGTCGAGCAACGCCCAGCGCCCCGGCGTGTCTGCGGCCCTGATCAGCTCCACCAGACGCGGATCCCAGCCGGCGAACTCGTCGAGCAGTTCCTCGAGCGTCGCGGTGGCCGTCCACGACTCGACACTGCTCACCCCGGCCGGTGCGAAGGCGACGAGGTTGACGTACTCCTCGCCGGAGACCGGGTAGTGCACGAGGTGGCGGTCAGGGCCGATCCAGAGGGTCTGGGCGTGCCGCCTGGCGAAGTCGGGCGCCTTCGCCGCCGGTACGAGGGCGCGGAAGGCGCAGATGCCCGACTCCCTGGCCTGAGTCGGACCGACGACGGCGCCGCGCACGCGTGAGTGGACTCCGTCGGCGCCGATGAGGATGTCCGGGCGGATCGTGTCACCGTCCTCGAACCGCAGCACCGCCTGGTCGCCTTCGAACTCGACCGAGACGCAGCGTTTGCCGAGGTGGACCGAGTGCTCGGGGACAGCCGACCTCAAGGCGTCCAGCAGGTCGGCGCGGTGGGCGGCGTAGGTGTGCTCGCCGTACAGGCGTATGCACCCCTCCTTGAGGTTCTCCGCGGAGAGGACGGTGCCGTTCTCCCAGCGCCGGAACTCCCAGCCGATCTCCATCCGCACCGCGCGCTTGTGGAACCGGTCCAGCACGCCGAGACGCCGGAGCAGGCGGGCGGCGTTGGGGGCGATCACCAGGCCGGCACCGACCTCGGTCAGGGCGGCCGCCTGCTCGTAGACGTCACTGTCGAAGCCCTTCTCGCGAAGGAAGGCCGCGGCAGCGAGGCCTCCGATGCCGCCGCCCAGGATCGCGATCTTCGGGCCGGCTTCCGTACTCATCATGCTCTTTCACTCCCGTGGACCTTAAGCGAGGTAGGTGACTGGCTGCGGTACGAGACTTCAGCAAACCGCGCATTGTTAGAACAGGGTCATCCATCCAACGAACATGAAAGGTAGAGTGACCGGCGCCGCACATGATGAAGGAGAGGCCCATGCCTCGTGCGAACGAGCCAGGGCGCACCGTCAGCTCCCGACTCTGGGATCTGCTGTTCGCCTTCGACCCCAACAACACCGAGCTGACCCTCGCCGACCTGGTCCGGCGCACCGGCATGCCGCACGCCACCGCCAGGCGCCTAACACTCGAACTCGTGGCGGCCGGCGCGCTGGAGCGCACCAGCGACAACCGCTTCGCGATCGGCCTGCCGCTGTGGCGCCTCGGGACCCTCGCACCGCGCGCCGAGACGCTCCGCAGCGCCGCGCAGCCGTTCGTGGAGGACCTGTACACGGCGCTTCGCCAGCATGTGCAGCTGGCCGTCCTCCAGGGCGACCAGGCCGTGATCATCGAGCGGCTTTCGGCGGTCAACGCCGTCGGTCTGACGTCGCAGATCGGCGGCCTTCTGCCCTTGCACTGCTCAGGTGTGGGCAAGGTGCTGCTGAGCCACGGCAGTCCGGCCTTCATCGATGAGGTGCTGGCGGGAAGGCTCCAGCGCTTCACTCCCAAGACGATCGTGGACCCGACCGAACTCCGTCGCGAACTGGCGTCCTGCCGCTCGACCGGAACGGTGGTCGTCAAGGAAGAGCTGAGCGAAGGGGCCGAGTCGGTCGCGACGCGCATCGTCGACGGCAGCGGCAAAGTCGTCGCGGCTCTGTCCGTCGTGGTGGCCGCCGGCTCGATCAAACTGCAGGCGGCAGTGCCCTCCCTGGTCACGAGCGGACTGGGACTGTCCAGGAGTCTCGGCTGGAGACCGGGCATTCCCATTCGCACCGCGTGACCCTTCGCGGGGCGAGGAATCCGGCACGTCATACCGACGGTTGCCGCCGGGAGAGCTGCATGTGGCCCAGGCGCCATCCCTCGTCGGTCGAGAACCACACCCGGGTGGCCACGGCCTGCACCAGGAACGGCGGCAGGTCGGGCAGGCGCCGGATGCGCATCTTCTGAAAGCACGTCACGATGGCCCGTCCCTCTCGCTCACGGCACATCACTTCGCTGGTCTCAGCCTCGACGGTGGGTCCCATGGACGCGTTGTAGCCGAGGAAGCGCTCGCGGTCATGGACGTTCCCGACCGGGCCATGGACGATCACACAGTCAGGGAGCATGAGGTGACGCTGCTCCTCGTCGCCCTTTGTGAGCGCGACGAGCCACGCCGCCTCCGCCTGAGCGACCGTGGCCGGCATGCGGTCGTCGTTCGTGCCGGTCGGCTCCGAGTATGCGGTGGTCATTGTTCGGCTCCTGTCCGAGTGCATCTGTCGATCGTTGTGTCGTGTACGCCGCGGCCCGCCGCGACTGCTGCTCCTGAGGAGGAGGTGGAGTCGCGGCGGGCGGTCGGTTGGCCTGGCGACCGGCTACCCGTGTCCCGGTCCCGGCGCGTTCGTCATGCGGTCAGTCGGCGAGGGTGTGCGGGTCGTCGTCGAGATGAGCCTGGTCCACGCCGCCGCGCACGCCGACGAGGATGAGCGCCGCCGCCACCAGAGCCGCCACGCCGGCGAGCACGTACGCGATGGAGTAACTGCTGCTGAGGGCGTCGAAAGCGACGTCCTTGAGCGGGTTGAAAGGCACCACCTTGCCATCCGGCAGTGTGATGCCGGCCGGCACCGAGTTGGCGCCGAGCGGGCCCGATTGCACGGCGTGCACCGCTGCCTCGAGCTGTGGTCTCTGATCCGCGGGAGCATGGGCCGCGGATGCCTGGAATGCCTCGTAGGCCTTGCTCAGTCCGGGATCGCCGGCCAGCTTGCGGGCGATCTCGTCGGAGGCCCGGCCCAGTGCGACAGCACCGGCGATCGCGGGGCCGAGGGCGAACCCGAGGTCCCGGAACGTGCTCGTGACACCGCTCGCCATACCTGCGAGGTGGTTGGGCAACGTGTTGACCGCTACCGCGGTGATGGAGGCGAAGGCGAGTGCCGAGCCGACACCGGCGAGGATCAGCGGCCCGACGATGGCGCCGATGGACCGACTGGTCGTCGGGATGACGGCGAACCACAGCCCGCTGGCACCGATGAGGGTCAGAGCCGTGCAGAGAACCCACCGGGGGTTGTAGCGCTCGAGCAGCTTGGAGGTGAGGGGCAGCAAGACGAAGCCGATCCCGCCGAAGAAGAGGTAGGCGACGGAGCTCTGCAGTGGGCTGAATCCCTGGATGATGGTGAGGCGGATACTGGTGCTGTACATGATCACGAGGAACGCGAACATACCGATCAGGGTGACCACCGAGTTCATGGCGAACGCCCGGTTCCGGAACACGCTCAGGAGAAGCAGCGGCGCGGCCGCACGGCTCTCGGCGAAGACGAACAGCACGAGGAAGACGGCCGCGGCGATGAACGCGATGGCGATCTGAGGGCTCCCCCAGCCGCTCTCGGAGCCCTGGATCACGGCGTACATCAGAGCGAACAGGCCGAGCGCGGCAGTGATCTGCCCCGGCCAGTCGACGGAGCGGCCCTCGGGCGAGGCGGAGTTCTGGGCGAGCGCCAGCGACAGGACCACGCTCACCACGGCGATGACAAGGACGCCGACGAAGGCCCATCGCCAGTTCGCGTTCCCGGCCCAGCCGAGGTCGATCTTGGCGGCGAGGCCTGCCAGCAGCGGGCCGAGGAAGCCGCCGACCGAGAGCGCGGTGGCCCAGATCGCCACGCCACGCGCGCGGGTGGCGGTGGTGTGCGTACCGGCCGCAACCATGGCCAGGCTCGTCGGGAAGATGGCCGCGGCCCCGATACCACCGAGGACTTGGGCGAGGATCAGCAACGTCACCCGGGTGTCGGACGAGTGTCCCGTACCCGGCACCAGGATCGCGAGAGCCGACCCCACGGCAATGAGCGCGGCGCCCCCGACGAGCAGGCGCTTACGGCCGAAGAGGTCGCCGAACACGCCGAAGCCCAGTCCCAGGGCGGCGACGGGAAGCATGAAGGCCTCGGTGATCCACGTCAGTTGGGCCGAGGACGGCGCGAGATCCTGCTGGATCAGCCCGTTGATGAGCGAGGGGACGGAAAGGGCTATCTGCGCGAGGCACACGGCGAGAACCACCGCGGCCAGGGTGCCCGGGGCCAGGGTGTATCTGCCACCCTCTCCCTCCGCTGCCTTGGGTGAATCGATCTGAACCATGGACGACTCCTTGGCGCAAAGCGCTGCTGTCGGAACCGGCGTCCGCTGCCGGAACCTGCTGTGGGTGCTGTTGTCGCGGTCATCCCGGCAACACCGCTGCCGTGCCGCCCCTGAGCCTTGCGGAGTGCCTCCGCGCCGCCCTTCCACCGGACCTGATTCAGGACGCTCGGCGCGGTGGCCGACCCGCCGAGCAGCGTCAAGGTAGGAATGACCCCCGTCACGCTCAACAGCCATGTTCATTGGACGAACAAGCCGCCGCTGATCCGCCGTCTCGAAGCGCACCATCCCTGGAGGACGGCCTTGCCACGGCCGCCCGGAAGCACCGGAAGGGGCAGTGACTCATGGCTGGGAGGCTGACGGGCAGAACCGCCGTCGTGACCGGAGGCAGTACGGGCATCGGGCAGGAGATCGCCCGAAGACTCGCGGCGGAGGGAGCGGACATCGCGGTCGCGGACATCGATCCGGCCGACGAGACGCGGGACCTCGTCGCGGAAACGGGCCGGCGATTCTTCAGCGACAAGGTCGACGTCTCGGACGAGGACGCGATCCACGGGTTCGCCGCCCGGGTCCGACGTGAGCTCGGCGCCGCCGACATCCTGGTGAACAACGCGGCCGTCGTTCTCCCGGCCGATATCGACCACGTGACCTTCGACGAATGGCGTCGCACCTTCGCCGTCAACGTGGACGGCCCCTTCCTGGCCTCCAGGGCGTTCCTGCCCGACCTGAAGGAGTCCGGGTCGGGACGGATCATCAACATCACGTCCGCGAGCTACTGGACTCCGCCGCCTCCCTTCGTCTCCTATGTCTCCGCCAAGGGCGCGCTGAACGGATTCACCTCGGTCCTGGCCGCCAACCTCGCCGCTCACCACATCACCGTCAACGGCGTCGCGGCGAGTCTGGTCCGGACGGCCACGGCCGCGGAGAAGACGAGCGAGCTCTTCTTCGAGCAGACCGTGCGGATGCAGAACATCAAGCGTGTGCAGATGCCGGCCGACGTCTCGGGCGTCGTGGCGTTTCTCGCCTCCGACGACGCCGCGTTCATCACGGGGCAGATCGTCGTCGCGGACGGCGGAAGCACGCGCCGCTGAGCGGGCTCTTCGGAGTGGGCGCCCCCTCTCAGCGGCCTCCTGGTCAGGTCCGGCGACGAGATGGCCGTCGACCTGCGCCCCCTCCCTCACCGGATCCGCACGGTAGAGCGATGAGATCACTCCATCGTGGGTTCTTCCGCGACTGGCCCGGCTGCTGAAGGCACCGACCGACGAGGCTCCGGAGCACCGACAGGACGCCGACCGGACTGTTGATCCCTGACCTGGGGAAACGTGCCGCTGCACCGACCCTCCCCCAAGGAAGCACCGGCTCACGCACGGTACGGGGACGCATGGATGATCGGGTGGGCGCCAGGAGGCAGGCCGACCGTCAGGGAATTTGGAGAATTAGTATTTTGACATAGGTTTCTTTTCATAGGTACCTTGGGGTCGTGACCGGAACCAGTGAGGCTCGTCCGAGCCAGGGCGTCGACCAGGTGGCCGCAGGCCTCGTGGCGTGCCTGCCCGCGCTGAACCGGTACGTCAAACAGAGCATCGACCGGCGACTGCCCTACCCCAAGCTCCCCGAGCGGCAGTTGGCCCTGCTCCAGTACGTCGCCGAGCACGACGGCGCGACCGTCCACAAGGCCGCCGACGCGCTGCGGATGATGCCGAACAACGTCAGCGCCCTGGTCACCCGCCTCACCGACGCGGGCCTGCTGGAACGGCACCAGGACGACACCGACAAGCGCGTCGCGCACCTACGTGTCACCGCCGAAGCACGTCAACGCATCCGCCAGGCCGAGGACGTCGCGGCCCGACAGCTCGCGGCCGCGCTGCGGACTCTCACGGACGGCGACCGCGACGCCCTCGGCTCGGCGCTCGGCGCCCTTGAGGCTCTCACCCGGCGCCTGCGCGACCACTCCGCCGCCTGACCGTTCGGCCCGGCTCCCGTACCCCTGCTGCCCTTGCCGCTGCTGCGGCAGGGCTTGGTGTGCCGCCCCCTGCACAGCCCACACGGCTCGCCCCCACATGTCCACGCGCCCCAACCGCGCGCCACACGTCCCGAGGACAGCTCACACATGTCTGTCACCGCTGTTTCTGCAGCGTCCACTCCCGTGTCCGACCCCCACCCCCGCGGTCTACGCGCCAACCCCTGGCTGACACTGATCGCGGTCGGGCTCGGCCTGTTCATGGTCGGCCTCGACGGCTCCGTCGTCTCGATCGCCAACGCCGAGATCGCCCGCGACCTGAACGCCACCACCGCCGAACTGCAGTGGGTAACCAACTCCTACCTGCTCGCCCTCGCCGCTGCCCTCATCCTGGGCGGCAAGCTCGGCGACCGCTTGGGGCGCCGCACGGTCTACCTCGCCGGTGTCGTCGGATTCACCGTCGCGTCCGTCGCGATCGGCCTCGCCGGCTCGATCGAGGGCGTCATCGCCTTCCGCGCCGCGCAGGGCCTCTTCGGCGCGATGCTCATGCCCAACACCCTGGCGTTGCTGCGTGCGGTGTTCCCGCCGAAGAAGTTCGGCATGGCGGTCGGCATCTGGGCGATGATCTCGTCCGTCGCCACCGCGCTCGGCCCGATCGTCGGCGGACTGCTCGTCCAGCATGTCAACTGGGAGTCCGTCTTCTACATCAACGCCCCCATCGGCCTGATCGCCCTGGTCTTCGGTCTCGTGGTGCTGCCACAGTCCAGGAACGAGGCGGCGTCGAGCGAGAAGTTCGACGTGCCCGGCGTCGTCCTGCTCGCGCTCGGCCTGATCGCCGTCGTCTTCGGCGTCGTCAAGGGTGAGACGTGGGGCTGGACTTCGGCCGGCACGCTCGGGACGATCGTCGGCGGCGTCGTCGTCCTGGTCCTCTTCGGCTGGTACGAGACCCGCGTCGCGCACCCCCTCCTGCCCATGCGGCTGTTCCGCAACCCGGCCCTGACCATAGGTGTGTTCGTCACCGCGCTGAACTTCTTCGTCCTGCTCGGCGCGATCTTCTTCGTGATGCTGTACCTGCAGAACGTGCACGGCTTCACGCCCGTCGAGTCCGGTGTGCGCACCCTGCCGCTCAGCCTCGCCTCCATGGTGGCCTCGCCGCTCGGCGCGAAGCTCACCGAGAAGTTCGGCCCGCGCCTGACCATGCCGCTGGGGATGGTGCTGCAGGCCGGCGCCGCGTTCACGATGCTCTCGTGGAGCGCCGACTCCTCGTACGCCACCATGTGGCCGCCGTTCGTCGCGCTCGGTCTTGGCGTCGGCATCGTGATGGCCGCGTCCTCCGACGCGATCGTCGGCAACGCCCCCGTCAAGGACGGCGGCATCGCGGGTGGCCTGCAGGCCACCTCGCTCCAGGTCGGCGGCGCGCTCGGCACTTCGGTGCTCGTCTCCCTCATCAGCAGCCGCGTCGGCTCCACGCTCACGGACTCACTGACCGACGCCGGCGTGCCCCACTCGGCGGCCGCCCGCTTCGAGGAGGCGAAGGACGCGGTCGCGATGGGCGTCGCCCCGGTCTCCGACGGCATGCCCGCCCAGCTCAGGGCGGCCGTCGTGGAGGGCAGCCACACCGCATTCATGAACGGCGTCCACACCGCCGTCCTGGTCACCGGCATCCTCGCCCTGGTGGGCGCCGCCCTCGCGGCGTTCGGCCTCCGAGGCCGGGAGGACGGGACCCAGGAGCACACCGAGCACGACGCGAAGGTGCCGAGCCCGGCCGCCGTACCGGCTGCGGCCTCCATCCGGTCCCCCGCAGGTGTCCCGGTCAGCGGACACGTCATCGGAGCCGAGTCGGCACCTGTGCCGCGGGCGGTCATCACCCTGATCTCGCTGGGAGGGCGGCAGGTGGGCCGCATGGTGGCCCACTCTGACGGTGCGTACGCAGTGGACGCGCCGGGCGCGGGAAACTACGTGCTCATCGCCTCCGCCAAGGGCTACCAGCCGCAGGCATCCACGGTCGTGGTCGGCGGCGAGCCGGTCTCGTACGACATCCTGCTCTCCGGCACCAGCGGCCTGGTCGGCACGGTCAGGTCGGCCGATCACAGGAAGCCGGTCGGCGGCGCCATGGTGGTCGCGGCGGACGTTCGCGGCGACGTGCTAGCCGCCGGACTGACCGACACGGACGGCACCTTCAGCATCACCGAGCTCGTGCCCGGCCGGCTGACCCTCGCGGTGACCGCGGCCGGGTACCGGCCGATCGCGCTGCCCGTCGAGATCGCCGCGCAGGGTGTCACCAGGACCGACCTCGAACTCTCCCCCGGCCTGCACGTGCTGGGCACGGTCCAAGCAGCGGGCCGGCCGCTGAACGACGCGCGGGTCACGCTCATCGACACGGCCGGCAACGTGGTGGCCACCGCGACCACCGGTGAGGACGGCGGCTATGCCTTCACCGACCTGGACGGCGGCGAGTACACGGTCACGGCGGCCGGCTACCCGCCGAAGGCCACCCATCTGTCCGTTCACGGCTCGTGTGTGGAACGCCCCGACATCGAGCTCTCCCACCCCGGCGAGTGACACTCGCCGGGTCGGACACGCCCTTCCGTTATAGGCGTGTCCGACCCGGCGGTGAAGATCCCTGGACCCGGTGAACCCCCCGGACCGGTAGCGGCGGCCTGCCGCCACCGGTCCCGGGTTCACCACGCAAGCCCGTCCGGCTCTGACTCGACCCCGGCAAGGACCGCTACCTAAGCGTCTGGGACACCGTGGGAGACGGTACGGTCCTGTCGCCGCTACGCCGAGCGCCCTGCTACATGTTGATCATGTGGCCTGCGAGGCCGTGGACGGCTTCCTTGACCGCCTCACCCAGGGTGGGGTGGGCGTGGACGTTGCGGGCGACCTCGTGGACCGTGAGGTCCCATTGCTGTGCCAGGGTCAGTTCGGGGAGGAGTTCGGTGACGTCGGGGCCGATGAGATGGGCTCCGAGGAGCTCGCCGTACTTGGCGTCGCTGATCAGCTTCACGAAGCCGGTCGCGTCGCCCAGGCCGTGGGCCTTGGCGTTCGCGGTGAACGGGAACTTGGCCACCCGGACGTCGAAGCCCTTCTCCCTCGCCTGCGCCTCGGTGTAGCCGAAGCTGGCGATCTGCGGTTGGCAGAAGGTGGACCGAGGGATCATGACGTAGTCCAGCTCCATGGTCTCCGCGTCAGCGAGGGTCTCGGCCGCGATGACGCCCATCGCCTCGGCGGCGTGCGCGAGCATCAGCTTCGCGGTGACGTCCCCGATGGCGTAGATGTGCGGGACCGAGGTGCGGCAACGGCCGTCGACGTCGATCGCGCCGCGTTCGGTGACGCGCACGCCGGTCTTCTCCAGGCCGTAACCGGTGACGTTCGGCGCGAAGCCGATCGCCTGCAGGACCTTGTCGGCCTCCAGGACCTGCTGGGCGCCGTCCTTGCCGGTGACCGTGACACGGACCTGCGGGCCGGACTCGTCGATGGACTCGACGCGAGTGGAGGTGAGGACGTCGATGCCCAACCTCCTGTACTGCTTGGCCAGTTCGGCGGAGACCTCGGCGTCCTCCAGCGGTGCGATCCGGTCCAGGAACTCCACGACGGTGACCTTCACGCCGTAGTTGTGCAGCACGTAGGCGAACTCGACGCCGATGGCCCCGGCGCCGGCGATCACGATCGACTGCGGCAGGTCCTCGGCGAGGATCTGCTCCTCGAACGTCACCACGCGCGACGTACGGCGGGTGCCGGGCAGCAGTTTGGGGCTCGCCCCGGCGGCGATGATGCAGTGGTCGAAGCCGATGGTGCGGGCGTTGCCGTCGTAGTCGGCCACGTGGAGCGTGTGCGGGTCGAGGAACGTGCCGCGACCGCTGATTTCCGTGATCTTGTTCTTCTTCATCAGGTAGTGGACGCCCTTGACCCGGCCGTCCGCGACCTTACGGCTGCGGCGGAAGGCTTCCCCGTAGTCGAAGGAGACCTGCCCGTCGACCTTGATGCCGAAGGTCTTCGCCTCGCGGGTGAAGATGTGCGCGAGCTCGGCATTGCGCAGCAGGGCCTTGGTGGGGATGCAGCCCACGTTCAGACAGACGCCACCCCAGTACTTCTCCTCAACGACCGCGACGCGCTTGCCCAGTTGGGCGGCCCGGATGGCGGCTACGTATCCGCCGGGGCCCGCGCCGAGTACGACGACGTCGAAGCGCTCACCCTGCTCGTCCATGGACGGTTTCCTTTCTACTGGGGCGGCCGGCTCCCGCGAGGGGCCGACTCGCTCCCGCGAACATCCTGTTCATCAACTCGACAGCGGCGGCATCCGCCGCCCGCCGCAGGGGAGCCCGTGGAGGACGAGGGGCGCCCATGTGGTGCACCACCTCGGCAGCGGTTCCCCGGACCTTCGCTTCAGCGCCCCGGCGCCGTGATCTATGCCCGCTCAGCCGTCATCGACGGCGGGCCGATGCCCCGTCGACCTCGTGCACTCCGGCCTCGGCGGCACCGAGCCTGAGGGTGTCGAGGCCGAAGGCGGCGAGCGGGGCCGTGCGCACCGGGCTTGAGAACGGCATCCGGCTGTGCCGCGTGGGCGGCGCCCCATGCCAGGAGGGATCCCGTCATCTCGTACGGATCGGGTCCGGTGAGGGCCGTCGTGGCCAAGGGCCGACCGTGGCCGTCGCGGGCGACGGCGATCACCAGGGAACGGCCATCGGGGTCCGGTTCGCGGTGCGATCCCGGGAGCCGCTCGGACCACCGCGCCAGAGCGGCCCGTACTTTCGCCGAGCGCAGCAAGGACGCCTGGAGTGTGGCGGCGATCTGCACCGGGCGCGTCCACCGTCCGAGCCACCCCGGGCCCACCTCGACGGTCTCCAACTGCGGGAAGACCTCCGGCAGTCCGAGATGCTCCGTGCCCGGGACGGTCATGGCCGTACGTTTCATGCCGCCGTAGTGGAAGGTACGCACTCGCTTGGCGGCGCGCTCGTCGACCACACGGGGAGCAGCCCAGGGTCGCGGGCTGCGGTGGGCGAACCCGTCCTCGGCCGCCGAGGTGACGTCGACCTCGGTCGCCGGCAGCTCCACCTCGAGGCGGTCGGCCAGGGTCAGCATCCTGGTTCGGCTCCGCCCGACCAAGGTCGGCTGCTCACCTCGTGCGAGCAGTTCCCGGAGCACACGCTGCCCGGTGTACCCCGTCGCACCCGGCAACACGATCCTGCGCTTTTCCACGGCTCCGCCTGTCTTCCGGAGGGCATTCTTACGACGACCATCGACTGACCGTGGGTCATTCACTGACCTCAGGTCATTGAATATACGATGGTCGCATGCGAAGGCCAAACCGACGACAGATGTATGCGGAGCAGACCCGGACGGACCTGGTGACGGCCGCGCGCAAACTGCTCGTCGACAAGGGGTTCGCGGACACCTCGGTCGAGGCCATCACCGGGGCGGCGGGGGTGAGCAAGGGCACCTTCTACCACCACTTCCCGGACAAGAAGGCGATGTTCGCCGAGCTCTACACGGAGTTGATTCAGCAGGTCGGCGTACTGGGAGACGCGACGTCCGAGGCGATCCGTGCGACACCGGACCAGCCCGCCATGGCCGCGGTGGCCCACCTCACGCACGCCTTCCTGCGGCGGACCATCGACGACCCCCTGCACCGAGAGCTCATGGCCCAGGCGCCCTCGGTCCTGGGAGGGCAGTACCGGCACATCAACGACACCGTCGCCCAGCCTCCGATCGAACGGCTGCTGACCGTTCTGGCCGAACGCGGTGAACTGCAATCGGACGTTCCCGTCGCCACAGTCGCCCGACTGCTGTTGGCCGGCCTGTGCGAGGGCAACCAGATCATCGCCGCCGCAGCGGACCGGGAGGACGCCCTGACCAGGACGTTCCGGGCGATCACCCTGCTGATGTCGGGCCTGGCGGCCGACGGCATCAGCGCCCGGTCGACCTGAACCGGGGCCTGCTGGACGGCGACAGGCCATGGCGGCCCGCCTCGGCCGCCATGGCCTGTCGCTACCGCGCCGCCTCGTCCTCGATGTCGCGGACCAGGTCGATGGCCCGGCCCAGGGTGGCGAGCCGGGCGTCCAGGGTCTCGCCGGCGGGATAGAAACGAACGGTGTCGACACCGGCGTCGCGCCACACGCGCAGCCGCTCGCGCACCATGTCCTCGGTTCCGATCAGCGTGGTCGCCAGCACCATCTCGTCGGTAATCAGGCCGGCCGCGCCGTCCCGTTCCCCGGCCTGCCAGCGGGTCCGGACCTCGGCCGCCACCTCGGCCCAACCCTGGCGACTGTAGGCGTTGTTGTAGAAGTTCGTGGTCGCGGAGCCCATACCGCCGAGGCTGAAGGCCAGTTCCTTCTTGCGTCCGGCCACCATGGCGCGCAGCGCGTCCTCGTCGTCCGCGAAGGCGACCTCGGCGCCCTGGCAGATGTCGAGGTCCGCGCGCTTGCGGCCGGCGACGGCCAGGCCCCGGACCAGGTGGTCGAAGTACGCCTCCTTGGCGCCTTCGGGTACGAAACTGGTACCCAGCCAGCCGTCGGCGATCTCGCCGGTCAGGTGCAGCATCTTCGGCGAGAGGGTGGCCAGGTAGACGGGGATGTCGTACTCGGCGCGCATGGACAAGCGCATGGGCTTGCCGACCCCGCCCGGCAGCGGGATCTGGAATTCACGCCCGGAGTGGGAGACTTTCTCCCCCGACGCGGCATGGCGCACGATCTCGACGGTCTCGCGCATCCGTGACAACGGTCGGTCGAACGGCACGCCGTGCAGCCCTTCGATCACCTGCGGTCCGGAGGCGCCCAGCCCGAGGAGGAAGCGTCCCTGGGATATCTGCGACAGCGTGATCGCGGCGCGGGCGATGGCCGTCGGCGTGCGGGTGCCGAGCTGGATGACTCCCGAGCCGAGCAGCATGCGCCCCGTCTTCGCGGCGAGATAACCCAACGGTGACGGTGCCTCGGAGCCCCACGCCTCCGCCACCCAGCAGATGTCCAGACCGAGCTTCTCCGCCTCGGTGACGTAGTCGACGATCTCCCGCCAGTCACCCCCGGAGGCTTCGATCGTGGTGGACGTACGCATCACAGACCCGCCTCTCCCGAGGTCCGGGCGCTCTCGGCCAGCTTCTTGATCTCTTCGAGGGTGACGGTCATGTTGACCTCGAACTCCCGCATGCGCACGAAGACGATCTTCTGCTCCTTCTCCGGCATGCGGTCGATGGCGAAGGAGAGGCCCGAGCGGGCAGGCCCCATCTGCATCCATTCCCGCAGCCGAGTGCCGCCGTCCTGCGGCTCCAAGGTGAACCGCCAGATCGCCGTCGGGTGCTGCGGATCCTCGACCGCCCAGGCGAGCACCCTCGACGGCTCGTACTCGACGATGTGGGAGGTGGTGGCCCACTCCCCCAGCGCCTCATGCTTGCTCCGGCCGATGAACCGGGCTCCCAGAGCAGGGCCGCTCCTGCCGTCCAGCCATTCCACCGACTGCAGCTCGGGGCTCATGCGCGGCATCAGCTCGATGTCGGACACCAGCGCCCACACTTGCGCCGGCGCGGCGGCGATCCAGGTGTGGACCTCAACCGTCGGCTTGTCCGCATAGCGCGCGCCCGTCCACTCCATGATCCTGCGGCCTCCTCGCCTTCCGAGAACCCTCTTTCGAGTGCCTGACCTGTAAAGTTGCTTAGATAGACGCACCTGTCAAGGGTGAAGACGTCAAGGAATGGGCACAGCCCTCACAGAGCTGCCGAGTCAGTCCGCGAAACGCTCCCGCACATCCGGTCGCTCGGCCAGATGCGGCGGATAACCGGAGCCCATCCTGGGACGGGTGTTCTCCGCGGTCATGGGCTCGCCGCAGGCGGCGCACACCACCTCGGCATGGGTCTCCTGCCCGCACACCTCGTGGCGCATGGCCACCGGCGGGCCCGCCTCACCGGCCAGCCAGCGGTCCCCCCACCGGTTCATCACCAGCAGCACGCCAAAGAAGTCGCGCCCCTTGTCGGTGAGCACGTAGTCGTACCGGACCGGCTCCGTCTGGTAGGGCCGCTTCTCCAGCAGCCCCTCCTCCACCAGCCGACGCAGCCGGTCCGCCAGCGTATTGCGTGCGATCCCCAGCGACTCCTGGAACGCGTCGAACCGCCGGATCCCGTAGAACGCCTCACGCAGCACCAGCGGCGTCCACCAGTCCCCGAGCAGGTCCATGGTCCGCGCGATCGAGCAGGGCCACTGCGCAAAGGATGTCCGTCTCATGACAGCCAGCATAGGTTCGTCCAGTGATGAGACCCAGCAGGTAGCCGAGCAGCGGCCGGTGCGCGGCCTCTTGTGCTCCATCAATAACGAAGTTATGTTGCCGCCATGAAACGTGACTTGCAGGGCAGAAAGCTGGTTGTCACCGGAGCGGCACGCGGCATCGGGGAGAAGGTGGCCCGCCTGGCCGCTGCCCGAGGGGCTCGTGTGACCGTGATCGGACTGGAACCCGATCGGTTGCGCGACCTCGCCGCGAACCTGGGCCCCGCCGCTTCCTGGCGTGAGGCCGATGTGCGCGACGGTGCCGCCCTACGGTCGGCGATCGATGCGGCGGCGGAGGAGATGGGCGGCATCGACCTCGTCGTCGCCAACGCCGGCGTGGTGGCGTACGGGACGGTGCGCCAGACGGACGAGGCCTCGTTCGAGCGGGTCATGGACATCAACCTGAACGGCGTCTTCCGCACCCTCAAGTACACGACGCCCCATCTGGAGCGCAGCCGGGGTCACGTGCTGGTCGTGGCCTCCGCGCTGTCCTTCATGCCGCTGGCCGCGATGGCCTCGTACGGCGCCAGCAAGGCGGCGGCCGAGCTGCTCGCCCTGACCTACCGCCAGGAGGTTGCGCATCTCGGGGTCACGGTCGGCCTGGTGCACCCCTCCTGGATCGACACGGATTTGGTCCGGGGCGCCGAGGCGGACCTCCCCTCCTTCCAGGGGCTGCGCGGGCGGCTGCCCTATCCGGGCAACGTCACCACGAGCGCCGACCGGGCGGCCGCCGCGATCGTCGACGGGCTCGTGCGCCGCCGCAGCCGCGTGTACGTGCCGCGCGCGGTCGCCGTGGCCAACTGGGCGAAGGGAGCGCTGAATTCACCGCTGGCCTGGCCCTGGGCGAGGCGCTTCGCGGCTCGGGCGGTTCCGTCTCTCGAACGGGAGGTCTCGGCGCTGGGAAGGCACGACCAGCTCACGCCGGGTACCGATGCCCGTGGTGCGGGGACCAGGACGTCCTAGCCGCCCACGGGACTGCGCCCAACTGCCCTGCCTCTCACTCGCCTTCGATGATGGAGTACAGGCGCGCGCCGGCCTCGTGCGAGGCCTCGGCACGTTCTCGCTTGTCACCCAACCCGACAGAGAAGTTCACGCCCATCGGCAGGAGCACCTGCATCACGGCGTCGTCGAACTCGACGAAATGCTCGGCCAGTTCAAGGGTGATGTAACCGTGCACGAAACTCCACAACTGGGCGGCGATGACTTCGGGTTCCTGCCGCTCGACCCTGCCGGAGTGCACGAGCCGTTCGCACGCCGCGGTGACATGCGCGTGGGCTTCTCGAAAGGCCGGGGAATGCCCGCTCAGGCGAAGGTCCGCATCCGACAGAGGCCGGTACGTCGCCCGGGTGGACAGCCCGAACATCAGGTCGTAGAGGTGAGGGTTCTCGCGGGCCAGCCGACGACAGGTCAAGGCCATGGCGAAGAGATCCGCGATCGGGTCCTCCGTCACCGGCACCTGGGCGAACGCCCTGCCGAGTTCCTTGAAGCCGTGGTCGGCGACAGCGCTCATCAGCTCGGGGATCCCGCCGAAGTGGCTGTAGACCACCATGGTCGACAGTCCGCTCGCGGCAGCCACCGTGCGCGCTTTCACAGCCGACGGCCCCTGCTCGGCCAGCAGACCGATGGCCGCCCGCACAAGTCGTTCGGGTGCGTCTTCAAGCCTCGCCCGCCCTGCCATGTCTCGCACGTCCTCCGCCGTTGACACACCCAAGATAACTTGGTTATGTAATTCTTCGCGGCAATAGTACACATCGCACGTGACGTGCCGTCTCTGATACACGCGTCCGTCCTTTGACGCGTCATCACGCGCTGGTCCAGTTTCCTGCCGCCGGTGCGGGCCCAGCCCGCCGACGCGAACCCGACCCCATCGCCGCGACACCCATCCCGCGGCTGTCCCCACCCACTTCCCACCCCCATGAACTCAGCACGGGAGCAGAAATCATGCCGTACAAAGACAAGGGCCGTCTGGAGATCGAAGATCGCGGGGCCGTCCTGGTCGTCCGGGTCGACGGCGGCCCGCACCAGGAGTTCGGCCTCGATATCGCCCGTCAGCTGGACAGGCTGGTAGCCCGGGCCGACCGCGATCCGGGCGTCCGTGCCGTCGTCTTCACGGGGGCGCATCCCGAGCGGTTCGTCAGCCATGCCGCGGTCCGGTGGCTGCAGGAAGAGGGCGCCGCGAGCCCTACGGTCGGCCGACGCGGTGCCGCCGCCGTCGTACGCGCGGCGAAGCACGTGGACCGGTCACGTGTCCTCGGGCCCGTGATGCGCAGGACCCCGATGCGGGGCGCCCTCCAGCTGGAGCGTCTGCACACGACCTTCCTCCGGATGAACGCCAGCGGTGTCCTCTTCGTCGCCGCCCTCAACGGTTCGGCTCTCGGCCTCGGCGCCGAGTTCGCCTGGGCGTGCGATCTGCGGGTCATGGCCGACGGGGACTACTTCATCGGCCAGCCGGAAATCCTCCTCGGCATCATCCCCGGTGGAGGCGGCACCCAGCGGCTGACCCGCCTGATCGGCACCCACCGGTCCCTGGCGGCGATCCTCGAAGGCAAGCCGTTCACGCCCGCGGAGGCTCTCGCGAATGGGGCGGTCGACCAGGTCCTTCCGCAGCACAAGGTGCTCGCGCAGGCGATCGAACTCGCGGAGCGCTTCGGCAAGCGGTCGAAGGGTTCGATCGCGGCCGCCAAGAGGTCGGTGTACTTCGGCGGCTCGATGTCGCTGGAGGACGGCCTGCACGTCGAACGCGCCGAGTTCTTCACCAGGGTCATGTCGAAGGAGGGGCAGGACCTGATGCTCGACTACATGGAGACGACGGACGCCACCGGCGAGCTCCCGCTCTACCGGCCGGACACTTACGCGCGGGCGCTCGCCTCGGGCAGCGTTCCCGGGCGCCGCTCGACGAAGACGACGCGGCGGTGAGCCGACGATGACCACCGCACACTCCTTCACCCGTCACGACATCACGTTTCCTTCCGGCGACAGCAGATGCGCCGGGTGGCTCTACCTCCCCACAGGCGTCACCTCCCCTCCCGTCGTCGTCCTCGGGCACGGCCTGGGCGCCACCCGTGAAATGCGCCTGGACGCCTTCGCCGAGCGTTTCGCCCAGGCCGGCATCGCCGCCGTGGCCTTCACCTACCGGCACTTCGGCGACAGCGGCGGCCACCCGCGCCAGCTCCTGTCGATCAAGCGTCAGCTCGCCGACTGGGACGCCGCCCTCGCCTACGTCAAGGCCCGCCCTGACGTCGACCGCTCCCGTGTCGCGGTCTGGGGCAGCTCCTTCGGCGGCGGCCACGCCATCACCGTCGCCTCACGCCATCCCGAACTGCGCGCGGCCGTGGCCCAGTGCCCGTTCACCGACGGTCTCGCCTCCGCGCTCGCGCTGGGCCCGGTCGCCCCACTCAGGATGGTCCCCGTGCTCGCCCGGGATCTGGCGACCAGGGTCCGCGGCAGGGCGCCCGCGATGGTCCCCATCGCCGCCGCCCCCGGTTCGCCGGCCCTCATGAACGCTCCGGACGCCCTGCCCGGGTACCAGGCGCTGCAGCCGGCGGGGAAGACGTTCCGCAACGAGGTGGCGGCACGGGTGATCCCGACCATCGCCGCCTACCGGCCGGGGCGTGCGGCGAAGAAGGTCACCATCCCGATCCTCTTCTGCGTCAGCAACACCGACTCCGTCACGCCTCCCGCCCAGACCCTCCGCTACGCGCGCACCGCGCCCCGGGGAGAGATCAAGAGGTACGACGCCGGCCACTTCGACTTCTACACCGGCAAGACCTTCGAGGCACTGGTACGCGACCAGATCGAGTTCCTCGCCCGCCAACTGCACCCGGCACCCGCCGCGTCGACTCCCTGACCGGATCGCATCACACCGAGACAGGTACGCCTGCCATGAATTTCGCTTCTCTGCCCGACCGCCGCGCCGAGCTCGACCCCCATGGGGCCGCGGTCTCCGACGGGCACCAGTCCCTCACCAACACGCAGCTGCTGAGCCGGGTCCGAATAGCAGCGCGTCAGCTCCAGGACCACGGAATCGGTCCCGGTGGCGTCGTCGCCCTCAAGCTGACGAACCGCGTCGAGTTCGTGGTCCTGCTGTTCGCCGCCTGGCGGCTCGGCGCCACCATCACACCGGTCAACCCGAGCATGACCGACGTCGAAGTGGTGCGACAGCTCCGGGACTCTGGTGCGCGCCTGCTGGTGGTCGAACACGGTGCGGCAGTGGTGCCGCACGGTGTTGCCGTACTCGCCGTCGGCGAACTGTTCGAAGGAGCGGTGGAGCCGGATCAGCCACCGCTGCTGAACCCGGCCACGCTGGCCCTGCTCATCTACACCAGCGGTACGACCGGGGTGCCCAAGGGCGTGATGCTCGACCACGCCAACATCGACGCCATGGTGGAGATGGGACGCCAGGCGTTGGAGGTCGGCCCGGCAGACCGGTGCCTGCTGGTCCTGCCGCTCTTCCACGTCAACGGCATCGTGGTCAGCGTCCTTCTGCCGTTGCTCGTGGGCGCGAGCGTCGTCATCGCGGGCCGGTTCGATCCCCGTACCTTCTTCGATCTCGTCGAGCAGGAGCGCCCCAGCTTCTTCAGCGCGGTGCCGACGATCTACAGCATGCTCGCGGCACTTCCGGACCACGTCCGGCCCGACACATCGTCGCTGCGCTTCGGCGTCTGCGGCGCCGCCCCAGCCTCCGCCGAGCTGCTGATCCGGTTCGAGGCCCGCTACGGGTTCCCCCTCGTCGAGGGGTACGGCCTGTCCGAAGGAACCTGCGGCTCCACCATCAACCCCGTCGCAGGTCCGCGACGCGCCGGGACCGTGGGGCTTCCCTTCCCCGGCCAGGAGATCCGGATCGTCGACACCGACGGCAGCGAGGTGGCGCCGGGCAGCGACGGTGAGGTCGTCGTAAGGGGGGCCAATGTCATGCGGGGCTATCTGGGCCGTCCGGACGAAACGGCCGAGGTCATCGTCGACGGCTGGTTGCACACGGGCGACGTGGGCCATCTCGACGCCGACGGCTATCTGACCCTGGTCGGGCGCTCGAAGGACATGATCATCCGAGGTGGGGAGAACATCTACCCCAAGGAGATCGAGGACGTGCTCACAGGCGACCCGTCGGTGCTCGAAGCCGCGGTGATCGGCGTACCCGATGAGAAGTGGGGAGAGGTGGTGGTCGCCTACGTCCAGCCTCGGCAGGGGTCGACCGTCGATCCTGCGGCGCTGAAAGCCCTCTGCGCCCGCAGCCTCACCGGATACAAGCGTCCGGCGGCGTTCTTCGTGGTGGAAGCGATCCCGAAGAATGCCGTCGGTAAGATCGACAAAACCTCATTGCGTGCCGGCCACGCTGCCCTCTCGACCCCGGCCCGGCCCTGATCAACTTGACGTCCCCTCCTCTTGAAAGCGCGGGATTCCAACCCGGTTGGGTTGAGGTTCACGGATGCTCGAACGGTGTCGGCGCGCTCACCCATTCCGGTCGCGTCGTCTTCGCCGCCGCCGCGGTCATGGTCGCCGTCTTCTTCACGTTCGCGCTCGCCGACCCGCTGCCTCCCATGGAGAGGGGCACGCTCCCGGCGACCACGTGGTGCACGTCCTCGGCCGGCGCGACCACGCGGTCCTCGACACGGCGGGCTCAGAAGGTGGACCCGAATCCCGCGCCGCTCAGCGCCTACCGCGGTGTACTCGGCATCCCCGGCCTCACCGCAGAACGCCGGAAAGTTGATCTCCAGCCTCTGAGCCCACCTTCGCCTTGCCGTGGGCACGGTCGGCGGCCAGGGGACAGGGGTGCGCCCGTCTCAGTGCTCTCAGTGCAGAGCGCTTGCCCGCATCGACTCCACCCATTTAGAATTACGTTCATACTTTAATGGCTCACTCCACCGGGAAACTCTCCATGGACCTCTCCACCAGCACCGCCCTTGTCACCGGGGCCGGACGGGTCTGCCTGGACTTCGCCAACACCCTCCGAAGCCGGTGGAGAACCACGCCGGAGGAGACACTCCGGGAGCCGGAAGACCTGATGGGCTGGCTCCGCGAGGCTCTTTTGCTCGCACCGGGGACCACGGATCCCGCCACGGCAGCCGTTCTCATGTCCGCCCGACGGCTGCGCGAGAGCGTCGACCGGGCCGTACTGGCGGTCGCCGACGGCCGACTGCCCGCATCCGGCGACGTGACGCTGCTCAACCGATCGGCAGCGGCGGCCCCCAGAGCCGCCCTGCAACTCGCCGTCACCGACGACGGCTTGGAGGCCGCCGGCACGACGACGCTCGCCGCCGACCCCACGCTCGCGCCGGCGCTCATCGCCCAGGACGCCGTCGAGTTGCTTTTGTCCGCTGAGATCCGGCGCGTACGCGTCTGCGAAGCGGACCGCTGCGCACTGCGCTTCCTGGACCGCTCCCCGGCCCGCAACCGCCGCTGGTGCTCCATGTCCCGCTGCGGAAACCGCACCAAGGTCCGCCTCCATCAGTCGCGTACACGACAGAGCGGCCGGCATACGGAAAGCTGACGGAGGAGTCCTCAGCTCATTCGGACGACCTCATGCGAAAGGCCGGGCCGGGGATGCTCTCGATGTCCTTCACTTGTACAGGGTGGCCTCGTTCGCAGCGAATCCCGACGTCGACGTGCGCGCCGCACTCGCGGTGCCGAGCCAGTACCGCCGGCCCTTCCGGGTCGGCGCGGTAACGGTCACCCCACTGCAGCAGCCCCATCACGGCGGGCACCAGATCCATGCCCTTCGGGGTGATCACATACTTCGGCCGACTTCGCGAACCGGGCTCCTTGTACGTCTCGGTCGCGAGGATCCCTTCCTCCACCAGCATCCGAAGCCGCGTCGCCAGCAGGTTACGAGGACAGCCCAGGACCCGTTCGAAGTCCCCGAACCGGGACGAGCCGTACCACACCTCACGCAGGATCAGGATCGTCCACTTCTCGCCCACGATCTCAAGAGTTCGCGCGATCGAGCAGTTGGACGTGTCCCGGTCGAGTCGGGGGTCCATGCCTGCGCCCTGGAGAACTTCGGTCCACGCATCCATGGGAGCGATTCTAACCGCGTTTGAGTTTACATTTATATACTCAGCCATCGAGGCCCGCCGGAGCACTCGCCCCTCACCGGCGAAGAAGCCAGGGCCCACCTGGGTCGGGCGCCCGCCTCGAGTCTCTCCCGAACGGCCAGACACCGGCCAACCGCCTGATGAAGTCGGCGCTCAGCGCACGTTAGGAGAGCCCGTGAATACCGACTCCCCACGTTTCCGGACCCTCTCCCAGATCGCCAGACGTGACCCCTTGCCATAGACCGACGACCGACATATGGTCGTACGACCGTAAGATATACGAACGTAATTCAAACTCAAGGGAGTCTGTCATGGCGACAACTCGGCCGGTGGCGCTCGTGACAGGGGCCTCATCGGGGATCGGCAAGGAGACGGCCCGCGCCTTCGTCACGGCGGGTTTCGAGGTGATCGGAACCGGCCGCAGGACCTCCGGACTCACCCCGCCCACCGGTGTGAAGTACCTCGATCTCGACGTCGGCAGTGACGACTCGGCCACCGCCGCGGTCGGAGAGGTGATCGACCGGTACGGACGCATCGACGTCCTGGTCAACAACGCGGGCATCGGCTCGGCGGGCGCCGTCGAGGAGAACTCCGTCACCCAGGCCCAGAACGTCCTGAACATCAACGTCCTCGGCGTCATCCGCATGACGAAGGCCGTCCTGCCGCACATGCGCGCCCAGGGCGGCGGACGCATCATCAACATCTCGTCCGTCCTCGGGGTCGCCCCCCAGCCCTTCATGGCCCTCTATGTCGCCGCGAAGCACGCGATCGAGGGCTACTCCGAGTCGCTGGACCACGAGGTCCGCGAGCACGGTGTGCGGGTCCTCCTCGTCCAGCCCGCCTACACCAAGACCAGCTTCGACACCAACGCCGCACAGCCCGACACCCCGCTGCATCTGTACGCAGAGCGGCGGCGCGACTTCGACAAGATGATCGCGGATGCGATGAAGGACGGCGACGACCCCGCCGTCGTCGCCAAGGTGATCGTCACCGCGGCCACCGACAAGAAGCCGAAGCTGCGTTACACCGCCGGACCGCTGGCCGCACGCGTCACCACGGCTCGCCGCCTCGTCCCCGCCGGAACGTTCGACAAGCAGATCCGCAAGAACAACCACCTGCCCACCTGACACCCCGGCCCGGCGTCAAAGGCTCCGATGGCATCCAGGTCCGGCTTCAGGGGCGCCGATTGCGCCCGAACGCCTCCGATGTACCCGACATCACTGCCATCACCGATGTCCTCGAAAGTCCATCGATCAGTCACTCGTTGATTACCGAGGAGAGTCATGCAGCGGCAACGCCAGCACACGGCCCAGCGCAGTGCATCGAGCACACGGCGTTTTCTGAAGAAGAACGTCGGCATCGCGCTGGCGGTCACCGCGACCGCGGCCGTCCTGGTCTCGGCGCCGTCCGCGTCCGCGGGGACGGGACCCTCGTATCGCGGATCCGTTGTCACCGACGTGACGACCGTGGCGACGTTCGACTACGCCGGGGGCGAGATCCCCGAGAACATCACCGCCAACCCCGACGGCTCGGTGACCCTCTCCATGCTCGGCAGCTGCGCGGTGTGCCAGCGCACCCATGGGCCGGAGCTGATGCGTATCTCCGCGTCCGGGCAGCGCACGGTGCTCGCCACCGGGCAGGTGGGTGAGGCGATCAGCGGCAACGCCCGTGGCAGTGACGGCACCGTCTACTACGCGCTGTGGGCCCCGGGCAACGCGGCCAGGAACGGCGTGTACAAGCTGCTGGCGGACGGTTCCTCTCAGCGTGTCGCCGCTCTGCCCGCCGACTCGGGCCCGAATGGGCTGGCCGTCGACTCGGCCGGACGCACCCTCTACATCGCCGACAGCCTGAAGGGCATCATCTGGTCCGTTCCGGTCTCGGGCGGATCGGTGACCCCGTGGCTGACCGACGACGCTCTCGCGCCGGTGCCGACCGAAGCGCTGCCGATCGGCGCCAACGGGCTCAGGTTCCACAACGGCGCGCTGTGGGTCAGCAACTTCAACAAGGGCACCCTGCTGCGGGTACCGATCACCGGCACCGGCACGGCCGGTCCCATCCGCCAGGTCACCGGCGGCCTGCCCAACATCGACGACCTCAGCTTCCTGACCCCCTGGTCCGATGTGGTGTTCGCCGCGCAGAACGGCTCCTCCTCGCAGAACGGTCCGGACAGGGTCGTGGTGGTCTACCCGAACGGCACCTACAAGCCCGTCCTGACCAGTGCGGACGGTCTCGCCTCGCCCTCCGCCACCGCGGTTCGCGGCGACCGGCTGTACATCACCGACGGCGGGGTCCCCGAGCCCCACGACCCGAAACTGCAGACCGCCAGGATCAACCTCCCCGCGCTCCTTGCAGGCGCGGCCCACTGACCCGACCAGCGGCAGCCGGGGCGCAAGCCCGGGCTGCGACGGAGGAACACATCGTGCGGTACGCGAAAGAACACAAGCAGGAGACAAGGCAGCGGATCATCACGACGGCCGGCCGCCGGCTCAAGCGCAACGGTTTCGACGGCTCCGGAGTGGCCACGCTCATGAAGGGCGCCGGCCTGACCAACGGCACCTTCTACGCCTACTTCGCCTCCAAGGACGAACTCATCGCCACCGCGGTCGCTGACCAGATGCGCGCACAGCACGAGAACATCGTCACGCAGGCGGCACCCGGCCGCGCCGGACTCGAACAGATGATTCGCTGGTACTTCTCTACCGAACAGCGCGACAGCGTCGAGGACGGCTGCCCCAACGCCGCCCTGCTCGACGAGATAGCACGCTCCACGGATCCCACCAGGCAGGCGTACACCGACGGCGCACTGACCCTCATCGACGGCTTCGCCGCCCGCCTGGCACCCCATGACCCACCGTCGGCGCGTCTGAAGTCACTCAGCCTCCTCGGCATGATGGCCGGGACCTTGCAACTCTCCCGTGCCCTGACCGACCGGCAACTCGCCGACCAACTCCTCGAAGAGGGCATCCACAACGCCCTGGCACTGCTGGATGCCGAGCAGCACGACCGCTCGCTTGGCCTCCGCATTCGTGACCCATCCCACCCGGGGAGGCGCGTGCCCAGCCTGCACCTGGCCGAACGCGCCGCCCAGCCGGACCGCCGGTCCTACCTCTACCGACTGACCTGACCGGCCCCAGCGATGAGCGGCGCATTCGGCGCCTGTCCGGGCTGGACTTCGGACTGGTCTTCGGCAGCCTGAGCGCAGCCCTCAGCGCTCTCCCGATCGGGTGAGCAGCCACCCGCGGACGTGGTGGCCCTGTCGCCGTGGGTGCGCTCCGCGTGGGCGGCCTTCGCCACCACCGGCAACCCCGGCCGGCCCGAGTGCGACACCGAGCAGCGTCTCACCCAGCGCATCGACACCGATCCCGGCGGTACCCCCTACCCGGCCGAAACCACCCTCCGCATCTGGACGGACCACGCCTTCAACTCCCTCCCGCTACGCCCGTCCTGAGTGCCACCGGCGCAGAAGCGAGGCCTGGCCGACTCCGCCCTTCCGTCGGCAGCGCTGCGCCGAGGTCCCGGTGCGGGGCCTTTCGGCTTACCGGTGACACCGCCACCGCCACAACGCCCGATCCCGAACCGGTGGGAACGACTGGGCCGCTCCCACCCGGCATCACCTGGTCACCTCGCCCACGCCCACAGCGATGCCCGGGACACGAGGCACTCACATGACCGCGGCTCATCGCCTGCCGCCCTGAATTCCTCGACCGATCGACTGTCCCCCTCTCTCTCCGGAGTTCTCCATGTTCATCGCCTATGTCGTCCTCGCCGTCGCGCTGTCCCTGCTGCTGGTCTCCAGTGCCCGTTCCGACATCACCCGCGACCCGAAGGTCACAGAGCAGCTCAAGGCGGTCGGGGTGCCCGACAGCTGGTTCCTGCCGCTCGGCCTGGTCAAGATCGCGGGCGCTCTGGGGCTGCTCGCCGGCATCGCCTACCGGCCGTTGGGCATCGCGGCGGCGATCGGGGTCGTCCTGTATTTCCTGGGCGCCGTGATCACGCACCTCCGTGCAGGCGACATGAAGGGAGTCGGCACCCCGACCGTCATCATGCTCGTTGCCGTGGCGCCGCTCGTGCTGGGGTTCGCGACGCTCTGACCGTGCTCCACGATCGCGATCGGACCGGCCCGTGATCACACCGCGCAGCCACTGCCAGACACTTGCCTCCAGCGCCCGGGCCGGAGGCGAGTCGCCCCCGGTGCGGCTGGCGCCGGCCATGTCCGGGACGGCCCACGCCGGCCGCCCCGGACAGCCTCGGACTTGCGGGCGACCACGGCGCGCGGTCCTTGCCGGCCTTCCTGACCCAGCGGACGCAACTGCGCCGACTGCTCCCCGACGAGATCGACATCCGGCTCCCCATCACCCTGGCCGTCCGCCGCGAGGCGGTGACACACGCCGCCGTACGCGCCCTGTGAGCCGCTCTTCGGCAAGAGGTCGCCGAACGGGCCGACGAACTGCTTCCGGAGTGAACGCCGACGAGATTCAGGTGCGGTGGACTCCCGCCGCTCGAACCGCAGCCGCCGCCCGGTCGCGGCGGTCGGGATCAGAGCCATGCCGCAGCCGAAGACCACCCTGATGCTCGCGCTCGCCTGGGCCGGAGGCCGACCGCGCTTCAGCGAGGCAGCAGGACGTCGACCTGCCTCCGGATGTCCTGCACGATCTGCTCGACGCTCAAGCCGATGTTCACGCTCGCCGCCGTGCTGAGGAACATCACGGCGGACACGATGTGTGCCAGCGTCGCGGCGTCGCCCTCCGTGACCCGCTCGTCTCGGCGCAGCGCGGCCGCGATGGCCTCCTCGGCCTGCGCGACGATGGCGAGTGCCGCGCCGTGCCGGGGCTCCTCGGGGTCGCCGAAGACCATCTCTCGCAGGTAGGTACGTCCGTTGTCGATCTGGG
This sequence comes from Streptomyces sp. NPDC001617, assembly GCF_053596855.1. Taxonomy (NCBI): domain Bacteria; kingdom Bacillati; phylum Actinomycetota; class Actinomycetes; order Kitasatosporales; family Streptomycetaceae; genus Streptomyces; species Streptomyces sp. NPDC001617. Next base: position 15,681 of record NZ_JBSFHA010000051.1, on the reverse strand, counting down.
TGCGGTTGCACTCCACGATCGGCCGGACGATCGCCATCACCGCGTCCAGCACGCCCGGGACGGTCTCGGCGTCCGCCCGGCCCTGCTCGAGCGCTTCGGCGTACTTGGCGTTCTGCACGAGCAGGAGGAGTTCGCCCTTGGTCTTGGCGTAAAGGAACAGGGTCCCGGTGCCGATGTCGGCCTTGTCGGCGATCTGCTGGGTCGTGACCTCATCGATGCCGTGTTCGGCGAACAGCTCGGTGGCGGCAGCGACGATGCGGTCGAATTTCTCCTGCTTGTTCCGCTCGCGCCGTCCGACCGGCCGGGGGGCGACAGACATGGCGGTGTCCTCCGGGAATAGATTCTGACTGCAGTCAGTTATGATTACGCTCGCTACCGCGTGGGCTCGAATACGGCTGTGCTCATTCTCCCACGACAGGGTGAGGAGTCATTGCTGCATCCGTGCAGAGCCACGCACTTCACATCCCCTCAGAACGAAGGAACACCCATGCCCTCCCTCGACGAAGCAGTCGTCCTCGTCACCGGCGCCAATGGCGGTATCGGCACCCACTTCGTCCACGAGGCCCTGGCTCGCGGCGCCGCCAAGGTCTACGCCACCGCCCGTTCCCCCCGCGTCTGGGACGACGAGCGCATCGTCCCCCTGGCGCTTGACGTCACCGACCGCGCGTCGATCGACGGGGCCGTCTCCGCCGCGGCGGACGTCACCGTGCTCGTCAACAACGCGGGCGCCACACCGCCGAGCGCGAGTCTGCTGGACGTCTCCGAGGCGGACATCCGGGCGAACATGGAGACAAACTTCTTCGGACCGGTCCTCCTTGCCCGCGCCTTCGCACCGATCCTCGCCGCCAAGCAAGGGTCGATCCTCGTCGACGTGCACTCCGTTGCCAGCTGGTACGCCTTCGGCGGCGTCTACAGCGCGTCCAAGGCCGCACTGTGGTCGGCCACCAACTCGCTGCGCATCGAGCTCGCACCCAAGGGCGTCCACGTGACGGGTGTACACATGGGCTACGTCGACACCCGGATGGCCGCGCACGCCGACGGACCCAAGATGCTGCCGACGCAGCTGGTGACGACGGTCTACGACGCGGTCGAGGCCGGCGAGTACGAGGTCCTGGCCGACGAGTTGACCCAGGGGGTCAAGGCGGCTCTGAGCGGCCCGGTCGAGGCGCTCTACCCGGACCTGCGCGGCACGAACGCCTGAACTTGTCCTTCGGTCCCGATGTGATCTCCTGACGTCGGGAGCGCGTGATCCATGGGGTTCGAACGGTTTGCCGGCATCGCGGAGGCGCGCACCGTCGCGGACTCGGACAGGCCATGCCCGGCGAGCGCTTCATCGAGCATCATCCGGTGCAGTTCGCCCAGCGACCGCCAGGGTACTTCCCCGACACCACCCGCAACCCTCTCGGCGCACGGGCCGCGCCACTGGGTGGTGAGCCCTGGCCAGTCGGCCCGTGCCCCGACGCGGGCGCCGACGCGCTCGAATGCGCCGGCGATGCCGGGGCGCCGGTCGACCAGGGTACGGACGACGTCGAACACCGCACCGCGTCCGCGGCGGCGCCGATCCGTCGGTGGTCCTCGGTGGTGACCGGGCTTCGCGCCATGGTTCCCCCCCGCCGGGCACGCGTACGAAGACGAACAAGGTGGGACTCGCGACAGAACGAGCACGGCCGCGGCATCCGCTGCGTACGTGCTCGCTTACTGCCGGGTGTCAGCGTCGCTGGTTGGCGACGCCGATGTGGTGCCCGAGACGGTATTCGAAGTCAATGCCGGCCTGTTCGGCGACGGCCTGCATGCCGGCGGCGCGGGTGAGGAAACCGGGGAGGGTGAGGGAGTGGGTGAACTCGTGGTACGCGGCGACCAGGTCCGCGTCCGGGGGCAGGGATGCCCGGTTGATCTGGGCTTTGGCCGAGGCGAGTGAGGTGCGGTCGAAGGAGGCGAGCCGGGCGGCGACGGTACCGACGAAGGCGTCGAGTTCGCTGTCGGGGAGGGCGCGGGTGACCCAGCCCCAACGCTCGGCGGTGTCGGCGTCGTAGTCGTCGCTGGTGAGGATGGCTTCCAGGGCGCGGTCGCGTCCGATGGCGCGAGGGAGGCGTTCGGTACCGCCCCCACCGGGCAGCAGTCCGCCGCCGACCTCGGGCTGTCCGAAGATCGCCTTCTCACGACTGGCGTAGCGCAGATCGAGGGCGAGGGCGAGCTCGTTCCCGCCGCCGCGGGTGCGTCCCCGGATGACCGCGATGGTGATGTACGGCGCCCTGGAGAGTTCCAGGACCAGATTCGTCCATGCCGGCACCGCGTCCGGGTCCTCGGGGGCGGGGAAGTCGGCGGCGGCGGCCAGGTCGAAGTGGTTGTAGAAGAAGTCGGGGGTGGCGCTGTCGAACAGCACGACCTGGATGTCCGGGTCGGTGGCCAGTTCCTCGACGATTTCGATGAGGCGCAGGACGGTCTCGCCGACGATGAGGTTGACGGGCGGGTTAGCGAAGGTGATCTTCGCGATCTGCGGTGAGGTGCGCTCGTAGTGGATGGTGCTGGGCTCGCTCATGGCTGGCTCCGGATACGAATACGTGATGGGCGATGGGTGTCAGACGGCGGCGGGGCGCGAGGAGGGCCGGGAAGCGTGGCGCGGATGCATTGCCGAGCGGAGCCCGCGCCGCTCACTCCTCGTAGTGCGGGAGGATGTCGCCGTTCTTGACGTAGGTGAGGGCGGTGGTGACGTCGTAGGCGTGGATCGCGGAGACCTGCGGTGCCAGCCGGTCGGACAGGTCCTCGATCGCGTTGCCGGTGAAGAAGGCGTCCCGTGCCGCGGTGTCGGTGAACCCGAGGCTGACCGAGGCGTGGAAGCGCTGGTCGTGGGGGTTGTCGTGGGCGACGTCCGGGGTGTCCCAGAGCCTTTCGCTCCAGGGCAGGAACGTCTGCGTGCGCAGTTCCTTCAGCACTCCGGTGCCGGCGAGCGCGGGAGCGAGCTGCTCGTTGACGAACTTCCGGAAGGCGCCGGCGCCGACGCCGTCTCTGCGGCGCAGGTAGACGAGAGCGCGGGCACCGACCGTCTGTCCGGGGCCTGCGACGTCGTACCAGCGGGAGGAGTTCGGCGGGCCGGCGTAGAGCAGGGTGCGGCGGAACACGTTGATCTCGTCGGCGTAGGCCAGCTTCGTCTGCTTGCGCCCTTTCAGGGGTGCAAGCGCCGATGGGAAGGTGACTTCCGCGACGCCGTCGATCTTCCGGTCTGCGGGGATCGCGGTCTGGACCCCGTCGGTGGCCGGCCACCGGCCCGGGTTGTGCTCGGCGAGGTGGATCTGCCGGTACTCCTCCAGGCCCGGGGTGGCGGAGATGATCCCTGAGTGCGGGCCCTTCCAGTGGTCCATGCCGGTCTGGCGGGGCTGGTCGGTCCGCACCCACAGCAGGATCGAGGAGGTGAGGTGCTTCTTCACTTCCAGGGGTGCGGCGGCCGGTGACGTGCTCATGGTGTTGCCCTTCTCTTCCTGGTCTGACGCGTTGTCATGGCGCGAGGAACTTGACCGCCACGGGGGCGAACCGGTCGTGGTACTGGAAGATGCCGCCGTGCCCGGAGTCGGGGTAGATGATCAGCTCACTGCCCTTGATGCGCCGGTGCAGGTCCTCCGACAGGACCGACGGCACCATGCGGTCGTTGTCGCCGTTGGCGATCAGGGTGGGCTGCGTGATCGACGACAGGTCGTCGGGGGCGGAGCGCCCCCACTTCTTGATCGCCTTCAACTGTGTCTGGAACGCCTTGACCTTGATCTCCGCGTCGCGGTCGACGGTGCGCTCCTTGAGCCGGTTGACGAACGCGCGCCCGGCGGCCTTGCCGGTGGCGTTGCGGTTGAAGAACAGGAACTCCTTCGGGTCCGAGCGGGTCAAGGTGGCGCGCAGGATGTCCCAGTAGGTGGTTCCGGCGACCTTGTCCATGTCCTTGCCGCCCTTGGGCCCGGTGCCGGTGAGGACGAGCTTGCGGACGAGTTCGGGGTGCTTCACCACCAGGGCCTGGGCGACCATGCCGCCGAGGGAGAAGGAGAAGACGTCGATCTTGTCGTACCCGAGCGCCTTGATGAAGGTGTAGGCGTCGTCGGCCATCGCCTCGACACTGTCCGGCACCTGGCCGGTGGACGCCCCGACACCGCGGTTGTCGAAGGCGATGACGTGACGGCCCTTCGCGATGGGATCGATGATGCGGGGGTCCCAGTTGTCCAGGGTCGCGGCGAGGTGGACGAAGAAGACGACGGGGATGCCGCCCTTCGGTCCCAGCTCGCGGTAGGCGTAGGTGACGCCGCCGGCGCTGACGGTGCGGGCCGGGGCCTTCGCGTAGGAGGTGATGACGGCTTCGTTCGGGGTGCCGGGGCTGCTCATGACGGATTCTCCTTGTGCGTTTTGTGTCGCTGTGTGTTTTGTGTCGCCCGTCGCGGTTGCGGCGGGTCAGCTGTTGCCGATGACGGCCTTGCCGCGGATGCCGCCCTGGGACAGGGACTGCAGCGCTTGGGGGATCTGGTCGAAGCCGACCACCTTCCCGACGACCGGGCGCACCACGCCCTGGTCGATGAGGGTGGTGATCTGGCGGAGCTGGTCGCCGCTGGCGCGCATGAGCAGGAACTCGTACGTCACGCCGAGCTTCTTGGCCTGCCTGCGGATCTTGCCGCTCAGGGCTGCGACCGCCAGGCGTAGCAGCGGGTTCAGACCTGCCTCGCGGGCGAACGCGGGGTCCGGGGGACCGGCGATCCCGATGGCTTTGCCGCCGGGCTTGAGCACCCGCAGGGACTTCTCGAGCGTCTCCCCACCGAGGCTGTCCAGCACCAGGTCGTAGCCGGTCAGGAGCTGCTCGAAGTCCTGGGTGCGGTAATCGATCACCGTGTCCGCGCCGAGCGCGCGCACGAAGTGCGCGTTGGAAGCGCTGGCGGTCGTGGCGACGCGCGCACCGAGGTGCGCGGCGAGCTGGATCGCGATCGAACCGACCCCGCCGGCGCCGGCGTGGATGAGAACCTTCTGCCCGGGCCGCACCCTCCCGCGCTCCACCAGCGCCTGCCACGCCGTGAGCGCCACCAGCGGCAGCGAGCCGGCCTCATCCATGCTGATCGAGGCGGGCTTGAGTGCCACGTCGTCCTCCGCGACGGCGATGCGCTCGGCGAACGTGCCGATGCGGTCCTGGGCGGGCCGGGCGTAGACCTCGTCTCCGGGCTTGAAGCCGCGAACCGCCGTCCCGACACCGATGACGGTGCCCGCGACGTCGTTGCCCAGGATCAGCGGCAGCTTGTAGGGCAGGATCTGCTTGAACTCACCGGCGCGGATCTTCTCATCCAGCGGGTTCAGCCCGGCGGCCTCCACCCGGACCAGCACGTCGTGCTCCCCCACGGTGGGCTCGGGGACGTCCGCCTCCTGCAGCGGCTCCTTGTACTTGGCGACGACGAACGCTCTCATGGGGCGCCACTCCTAGCTCTTGTCCTTTTTATCCAATTTTGAGATTGGATCGGCAAACTCGGTGCGGCATCCAGGGCCTCGCCCCACCCGACTAATCCGAGTACACTCAACTATGAGTTCACTCAGAAATATTGTCAAGGGAGATCCCCATGGGAAGCGGTCACATGCCGATCGGGCGCCGCGAGAGGGCCAAACAGGACAAGCGCGAGCGCATCATGACCGCAGCCCGCGAGCTGTTCGTCGAACACGGCGTCAGCGGGGTCACGACGCAGCAGGTCGCCCGCCGGGCCGATGTCGCGATCGGGACGCTCTACCTGTACGCGTCCACGAAGGCCGAGTTGCTGATCATGGTGCAGAACGAGAAGTTCGCCGCCGCCATCGAGGACGGCCTCGCCGCCGCGAACGCCGCCGTCGGACAGGGCGCGCTGGAGCCGGTCATCGCTCTCATCCGTCCCGTGGTGGAGTGCATGAGGGAGCACATCGAGAACGGCCGCACATACCTGCACGAACTCGTCTTCGGCGACCCGGCCGAGCCCTTCCGGCAAGCGGGCCTGGCCCTTGCCGGCCGTCTCGAGGACGGCGTCACCGGCCTGCTCACCCGCGACGAGCACATCGGCGCCGCCCACGCGGCGACGCTGGCGCGGGTGATCACCGCGATCATCCACCTCAGCACCACCGCGACCGCTTACCTGCACCGCAGCGACGAAGCCGTGCTCGCCGACATCCGCGACCAGATCCACGCCACCCTGGCGCCCCACCACCGCGCCGCATGACCGCTCGCTCCACGCGCCAACCAACAACCCCCCAGACAGGGGACACCTCATGAGCACGCACAAGGGCGTCGTCGCCCTCGGCGCCGGAACAGCGGGTACGTCACCGCGATCCGCGCCGCACAACCCGGCAAGACCACTCGGCTGCGGTCAGGCTCCCGGGCCCCCCGCCTCCGACCGGTCGCCGTTGCCGTGTGTCAGTGACGCGAGAATCCCCGCGCGGCAGACATCGAGGATTTCGTCCGCCAGCGGAGAACCGTCGGGGCATGCCCGCGACAACACGACCGCGCCGACCGAATGGGCGAGCGTGTCGATCACCAGGGCTCGGGCCGCACCCTGGTCAGTATCCCCCCGCGTACCGCTGTGGGCCTGGAGGACCGTGAGCAGCTTCTCGATCCCTGCCGCGAACTCTGTCTTGATGTCCACCGACTGACGGGCCGCATCGCCGCTGAGAGCCGCGACGGTACAGCCGTCACCGCGCCCGTCGCGATGCTCCCGCGAGACGTAGCGCTCGATGAACTCGGCGGGGTCCAGGCCTTCCGCCCGTGCCGCGGTGTGCGAGAGCCCGCTTGCGGACGCTTCGGCCATCAGGTCGGCCTTGGAGCGGAAGTGCTTGTAGAACCCGCCATGCGTGAACCCGGCGGCTGCCATCAGTTCCGCCACACCGACACCGTCGTAGCCGCGCTCACGGAACAGCCTGGCGGCTGTCGCGACGATGTGGGCACGGTTGCGCTCTGCCTGCGCCTTGGTGACCCGCACGATCGGCCGCCCTTTCCTCAATTGACGCTCGACCGTCAAGCGTACATAGATGTCGATCGACATCAAAGGTCTTGACTTTTTAAATTACGACCGTCATCTCATTGCTTACCCCCTCCAGAAAGGCTCAGACCATGAGTGACAGGCATGTGACCGCCCCGACTCAGTACATCGAGGTCGACGGCGACCGCTTCGCCTACCGACGCTGGGGCAAGCCCTCCGGCGTCCCGATCTTCCTGCTCCAGCACTTCCGTGGGGGAATGGACAACTGGGATCCGCTGCTCACCGACGGCCTGGCCGAAGGCCGTGAGGTCATCCTGTTCAACGGGCGCGGCATCGCCTCGTCATCCGGCACGCCGCGCAACCGGATGGAGGACATGGCCGACGACATCGCCGCCGTCATCCGGGCGTTGGGACTGTGGCAGGTCGATCTGCTCGGCTTCTCGATCGGCGGTTACCAGGCACAGGAGGTCACGCTGCGCCACCCCCAGCTGGTGCGCAGGCTCCTCCTGCTCGGCACCGGCCTCCGCGGCGGGGACCCGACGAGTGACCCCCGGGTGCCTCAATACGCGCTGAATCCGGTCCCCACCCTGGAGGACTTCCTCTTCCTGTTCTTCGGCCGCTCGGAGGCCGCGGTTGAAGCGGGCCGGGCTTTCTGGGAGCGACGTCACCAGCGGGCCGACCAGGACGCACCGAGCTCGCCCGAAGTCGCGCAGGCGCAGTTCGAAGCGACCATCGCCTATGCGGAGCCGCTGCCGGGCGAGAATCCCTATGCCCACCTGAACGCGATCACCCAGCCGACCCTGGTCCTCAACGGCGTGAACGACGTGATGATCGCCTCGATCAATTCCTGGCACCTCGCCCAGAACATCCCCAACGCTCAACTGTTGATCTACCCCGACGCCGGGCATGGAGCGCAGTTCCAGTATCCCGAGCGGTTCCTGAAGCACGCCCTTCAGTTCCTCGACGAGTAGCACCCGTGCAGTCGCTGATGCCTGGTATGCAATGACGGCCCAGACCAACGGGCCCCAGGACTGCGACAAGCGCGCCTTCTCGTCCGCGAAGTCCTGTACGCCTCCACGGTCGCAGACACAGGACAGTCCGGCGGCCGGATCGCCGCCGATCCCGTCGGCTTGACCAGTCGCTCGGCAATCCGACAGGCCTACCGGTACGGCCGGCCGAGGCAGGCAAGCCCGCGCGATGCAGGCAGGGCGCAGTGGCGCCCGGCTGTCGCGCCCGCACCCACCGCCACGCGACCGCACCGAAGCCAAGCCTGGACGCGGCGGCAGAATCCCCGGACCGCCGGCGCGGACGCCGCCCACAGGCGCGTCGCACGCACTCGCCCCACGGGCCCCCGGGCGGTCCGCTCCACAGGTCGCGACCCGCCTGCAGGCGCCCCGCAGGATCGATGCCCGATGCCCCGTCATGGGCCTCCGCGCATCCATGAGGTGATTCCAGGCACTCCTGAGTTCACTTTCTTATACTCAGCAAGTAGCGTCATGACCAGCACATCGACCGGCCGCCGCGGGGGAACCCGGCACGGCGCCCGCCCGAGAAGGAGCACCACCATGGGAGTAAGCCCAGAGGCACACGAGTTCGCGGAGTTCCTCGCGAGCGTGAGCGCGAAGTCGTCGACACCCGGTCTCGACCTGGCCGTCATCCGCGACATCGTCGACTCGAACCACAAGGCGTCGACCGAGCCGGAAGGCGTCACGTATGCCGAGGTGGACGCGGGCGGCGTCCCCGCCCTGTGGGCCATCCCCGAGGGCGCCGACCCCGACAGGGCACTGCTCCACTTCCACTTCGGCGGATCCGTCACCGCCTCCATGCACTCGGACCGCAAGGCCGCCGGCCACATCGCCAAGGCCGCCGGAGCCCGCTCCCTCGTCGTGGACTTCCGCCTGGCGCCCGAACACCCCTACCCCGCGCAGCTCGACGACGCCGAGACGGCCTACCGCTGGCTGCTCTCGCAGGGCTACGAGCCGCGGAACATCGGCAGCACGGGCCACTCGATCGGCGGGACGCTCGCGGTCATGCTCCCGCTGCGCCTGCTCGCGAAGGGGGAGGCCACCCCGGGCGCGATCGTCAGCGTCTCACCGTGGACCGACCTCACCATCCAGAACGCGTCGGTGGACGAGAACGAGGACAACGACAAGATGCTCAGCAGGAACACCCTCGAGCTCTTCCGAGGAGCCTGGCTGCAGGATCCCGCCGTGGACTTCACCGACCCCGCGATCAGCATCGCGAACGCCGATCTGACCGGCCTGCCGCCCACGACCGTCCACTACGGCGAGTACGAGACCCTCGCCGACGACGGCGCCGAACTCGGCCGCCGCCTCGCGGACTTCAAGGTCACCTCCGAGGTCCACCCGATGCCCGAAGGGCAGCACTCGTTCGTCCTGGGCGCCGGGCGCGTACCCGAGGTGGACCAGGCGATCCAGCAGATGGGTCAGTGGCTGCGCAAGCACCTCGGCACGTGAGCAGAAGCCGTACCTGTCGACGGCCGGGCGCCGCACCACCGCCATGCCGGCGACCGGTCCGCCGGTCTCCGGCATCCTGCTCGACCATGCCGGCCGGTGTGCGGTACTTGTGTCAGACACCGTTCCGCAAGCAGCCCCACCACCGTCCCTCGATGCCACAAAGGAGTGCGCGATGGGAACGTACGAGGACGTCTTCCGCTCGAGTACCGAGGACCCGGAGAGCTTCTGGCTGAAGGCGGCGGAGGGCATCGACTGGGATGTCGCTCCGCAACGCGCCCTGGACTCCTCGGGCGCCCCCTTCTACCGCTGGTTTCCCGACGGGCGGCTCAACGTCTGTTTCAATGCGCTCGACCGGCACATCGAAGCCGGCCGGGGCGAACAACCCGCGCTCGTCTACGACTCCCCCGTGGCCGACACCCGCCGCACCTACACCTACGAACAGCTGAGGAACGAGGTGGCGGCCTTCGCCGGAGCCCTCGCACAGCTCGGCGTGGGACACGGCGACCGCGTGGTCATCTACATGCCGATGGTCCCCGAGGCCGCTGTCGCGATGCTGGCCTGCGCACGCATCGGCGCGGTCCACTCGGTCGTCTTCGGCGGGTTCGCCCCGCGCGAACTCGCCCTTCGCATCGACGACGCCGCCCCCAAGGTGGTCGTGTCCGCCTCCTGCGGCATCGAGGGCAAGCGGGTCATCGCATACAAGCCCCTGCTCGACCAGGCCATCGAACTCGCGGTCCACAAGCCGGAGAAGTGTGTGATCCTGCAACGCCCGCAGGAACGCGCCGAGTTGGGGCCCGACGATCTCGACTGGGGCGATCTGGTCGCCGCCGCGCCGCCGGCCGACTGCGTTTCCGTCGCCGCCACCGATCCCCTGTACATCCTCTACACGTCCGGTACGACCGGAAAGCCCAAGGGAGTCGTCCGCGACAGCGGCGGCTACGCGGTCGCCCTGCACTGGTCCATGGGCGCCGTGTACGACGTGGGCCCGGGCGAGACGATGTTCACCGGCTCCGACGTCGGCTGGGTCGTCGGGCACTCGTACATCGTCTACGCGCCATTGCTGGTCGGCGCGACGACGGTGCTGTACGAGGGCAAGCCGGTGGGCACCCCGGACGCGGGCCAGTTCTGGCGGGTGGCCGCCGAGTACCGGGTCAAGACCATGTTCACGGCGCCCACCGCCTTCCGAGCGATCAGGAAGGAGGACCCGAAGGGGACGCTCACCACCGGCTACGACCTCTCCCACCTGCGCTATCTCTTCCTGGCCGGTGAGCGCCTCGACCCCGAGACGTATCACTGGGCGAGCGACCTGCTGGGCGTCCCGGTGATCGACCACTGGTGGCAGACCGAGACCGGCTGGCCCATCGTCGCCAACCCCGTGGGCATCGAGGCCGCTCCCCTCAAGCCCGGCTCCCCGACGCGCCCGCTGCCGGGCTGGGACGTCCGCGTCCTCGACGCCTCGGGCAAGCCGGTGCCCGCGAGCGTCGACGGCGCGATCGTCGTAAGGCTTCCCCTGCCGCCCGGCGCGCTCCCCACTCTCTGGAAGGACGACGACCGCTACGTCGCCTCCTACCTCTCCGCCTACGACGGCTACTACCTCACCGGCGACAGCGGCCACATTGACGACGACGGCTACGTCTTCGTCATGGGCCGCACCGACGACGTCATCAACGTCGCCGGACACCGGCTGTCCACCGGCAGCATGGAAGAGGCCCTGGCCGCCCACCCCGACGTCGCCGAATGCGCCGTCATCGGCGTCGCCGACGAACTCAAGGGACAGATCCCGCGCGGCTTCGTCGTCCTGAAAGCCGGCAGCGACCGCGAATCGGGCGAGGTCGAGGCCGAACTCGTCCAGCTCGTACGCGAGCGCATCGGCGCCGTCGCCTCCCTCAAGGAGGTCACGGTCGTGGCCGCCCTGCCCAAGACCCGCTCGGGAAAGATCCTCCGCAAGACCATGCGCGGCATCGCCGACGGCCGCGACGAACCCATCCCCTCCACGGTGGACGACCCCGGCGTCATCGAGAGACTCCGCCCGGTCCTCCGCCGCCCCGGTCACACCCTGTGAAGGGCTGACAGCGCCCTGGCGGACGGTGGCCGAGCGCGGCCGCCGGACTCCGCGCGGCACGGCCTGTCGGCCAGGGTGGGGATGCCCTGAGATGATGTGAACCGACTCCCATGTCTTCCTCAGCGATCCCGCTCGGGGCCTCGCACCCCGAGCGGATCAATTGGGCGACGTGGTGCTGCAGAACCTGCGCAGCGGGCTTCCCGAGGTGTGGAAGTACGAAGACACCGCCTCCGTGGCGCCAGTGGCGTTGTCGGAAGACGTCGCCGCCGTTCTTGAACGCCTTGAGCGTGGCCTTGATATGACCGAGGTCAGGACGCGACCCGCCGCCATCGAGTTCGCCTGCCGACTCGCTGAGCCATCAGCGAAGCCAATTCGCGACTACAGGCTCGTCCACACAGGTCTGCTTGATCAGCTCTACAAGGAAACGGCCCGTGTCGCCTGGTCCCAGGAGCTCAGCAACGCGACGGCTCTCACCCTGAGCACGATGGCCTCCGAGTTAGCCGATCGTACGGCGGAACGGGCTGTCGGGCCTACCAGAGGGAACACGACCGCCGACTGCAGCGGAGACTGATCGTGATCAACGAGGCCGGGCCCCGGATCGGGACCGCCCTGGACACCACCCGTACCGCGCAGGAACCGGCGGACGTCGGTGCCGACCGCCTCGTCGCCGTCGACCTCCTTTCCTCCGCCCTCCAGAAGGAACCAACAGACGCGATTCCTTTGCGCGGCCCGGTAAGGCGACCTTGGTGCGATTGCCACGGCGGGACGTGGGGCATCAGCGGCGATTGTTAGCGAGAGAGCGACCCAGGGGCGCAGGGCGCATGGACCGCTCGGCAGACGCGTACACGTCCGTTCTCGGCCAAGAGAGGCAGGTCGGTGGCGTCCTGGAGGATGGAGGCCGGTGCGCTGTGGGGTAGTCGGCGAGGCTCTTGGCGATGGGCGACACCATGAGCCTCGCCGACGATGGCGAGTTCAGGCGGTGGGCCCACGCCTGCCCGCACGGTGAAGGCCCGACGCTCGCCCGTCACCCTTGCCGCAGAGGGCACTGGCGACGAGGTGGCCGGCCGCCGCCGCTGCCGACTCTTCGAATTACATTCGCAATACCATAGAATGACGACGTCTGTGAAGGTCAACCGGCCCTTCCGGTCGGCGATGGAGGGCGTGCTGTGGTCCGCTACGGAAAAGAGCACAAGTCGGAGACGAGGCGGCGGATCATCGAGACGGCGGGCCGCCGGTTCAAGCAAGACGGTATCGACGGCTCGGGGGTTTCGACTCTCATGAAGGACGCAGGGCTGACCAATGGGGCCTTCTATGCTCATTTCGAATCCAAGGATGACCTCGTCACCACGGCAATCGCCGATCAGCTGAAGGCGCAGGCCGAGAACGTCGTCGCGCTGGCCGCGCCCGGCCGTGCCGGACTCGAGCAGATTGTGCGGGGATACCTGTCGCCCCAGCACCGCGACAGCCTTGGCGACGGCTGCCCCAACGCCGCTCTGCTCGACGAGATCGGGCGCTGCACCGACACCACCAGGCAGGCGTACACCGACGGCGTGCTGGTCCTCATCGACGGCATTGCCGCCCGCATGGCGCCCGACGCCCCGTCCTCAGCGCGCGTGAAGGCGCTCAGCCTCCTCGGCCTGATGGCCGGGACACTGCAGCTCTCGCGCGCCTTGACCGACAGTCAACTCGCCCATGAACTCCTCGATCAGGGGATAGACAACGCTCTCGCCCTGCTGGACGCCGGGCAGTGCGCCTGACGAACGGTATTCCTGGACCCGGGTTTCGACCCTGGCTGTCTCCCTCTCCCAATAGCCCTGCCGTCATATCCAGCCGGTCAACGGGGCGATGCACCAGGAGTTCCACCGACAGCAGCAACGCGGCGGGAGGCCGTCCGGCGACAAGGACCGGCTGCCATTCCAGAGCCGGTGCCGCCGCGATGTTCGCCGCCGGCGAGACCGCGATCCCCAACAAGAAAGCCGCCCACACCGCGCCCCGTGCCCGGCGTGTGTGGAGTGCCGTGGCCTTCAGCAGGCCGGCCGTGGCCAGGAGCAGGAGCCCGTCAACGGACGGCGGCCACAACGAAGCACTGACCGTATCGGCACCGCCCTGCAGCGCGAACTCCCGCTGATGAATGTACGAGGCATGGGCCGCGACTCCGGGCACGACGAGAGCACACAGAGGCCGGATACACGTCCAGGTCGAAGCCCCGGCTCCCGGCAACCCTCTCCTGAGGCTCGATATCAGCACTCATCAAGCCCGCCATCCGGCACCCCGCCCCAGTGCACAACGCGTGCACACTTCCTCGGGAACTCCCAGGTAGAAGGAGGAAGGTCCCACACGCAGGAAAGGGCTCCGCCCGGCCTATAAGACCAGGTCAGAGCCCTAACGACAGACGAGCCAGGCTGAACGCCGGGTACAGCCCTGTCTGGTAAAAAAATTGCTCTGCCCTGCGCGGACGTATCGAATCGTCCAGTGCGATGCACACTTCTCGCGGTTACCCGCTGCTTATTTCGGTCACCTCTCGAGGCCACCCGGCCGCCTCAGTCGGCCACTGTGGGCGCCTTGTTCGGCCGCGCGTGCCGTACGGCATTCAGGAGGCTGTCCCAGGACTGCTGAAACTTCTGGATCCCTTCGGTCTCCAGGGCTTGAGTGACATTGCGGAAGGAAATCCCCAGCCCGGCGAGGGCATCGAGGTCGGAGCGGGCCTGCTCGTAGGTTCCGGCGATGGTGTTGCCGGTGATCTCGCCGTGGTCGGCAGCGGCGTCGAGGGTGGCCTCCGGCATGGTGTTGACGGTGCCCGGTGCAACCAGCTCGGTGATGTAGAGGGTGTCTGGATAGGAGGGGTCCTTGACACCTGTCGAGGCCCATAGCGGGCGCTGTTTGTTCGCCCCGGCCCGGTAGAGGGCGGCCCAGCGGCCGGAGGAGCGTGTCGATCCGTCGGCGGAGCCGAACACCTCCTCATAAGCCTCATAGGCGAGACGGGCGTTGGCCAGGGCGGCCTTGCCGCGGGCTTCCTTGGCCTCGGGGGTGCCGATCGCGTCGAGGCGCTTGTCGATCTCGGTGTCGACGCGCGACACGAAGAAGGAGGCGACGGAGTGAATCCCGGAAAGGTCCAGGCCGCGCTCCCCGGCCTTCTCCAGGCCGGCGAGGTAGGCGTCCGTGACCTCGCGGTAGCGCTCCAGCGAGAAGATCAGCGTGACGTTGACGCTGATACCGAGGCCGATGACCTCGGTGATCGCCGGGAGACCCGCCTTGGTGGCCGGGATCTTGATGAGCGTGTTGGGACGGTCGACCAGCCAGGCCAGCTGCTTGGCTTCGGCCACGGTCGCGGCCGTACCGTGTCTGAGACGCGGGTCGACCTCGATGGAGACCCAGCCGTCACGGCCGCCGGTGGCGTCGAACACCGGGCGCAGGACGTCCGCCGCGCCCCGGACATCCGCGGTGGTGATCATGCGGACCGCCTCGGAGACCGTCACACCGCGCAGCCACAGTTCGCGGATCTGGTCCGCGTAGTCCTCACCCCTGCCGACCGCCTGCTCGAAGATGGTGGGGTTGGTGGTCACGCCGACCACGTGCCTGCGCTCGATGAGTTCGGCGAGATTGCCGGAGGTGATCCGCTTGCGCGACAGGTCGTCCAGCCAGATCGCGACGCCTTCTTCGGAGAGGCGCTTGAGTACGTCGTCGGTCACGGAAGTCACTTCTCCACTGGTGCCTGCGTCATGGCTGCCATCCAGGGCGGCGAGGGAGTCACGTGCCGCGGCTGCGACGTTCTCGGCTGTGAAGCCGAACTCGCGGAAGAGGACCTGGGCGTCGGCGGAGGCGCCGAAGTGCTCCAGGGAGACGATGCGCCCGGCGTCGCCGACGTACCGGTGCCAGGTCAGGCCCACTCCGGCCTCGACCGCGACCCTGGCCTTCACCGAGGGGGGAAGGACACTCTCGCGGTACGGCGCGGACTGCTCCTCGAACCACTCCGCGCACGGCATCGACACCACACGTGTACCGACCCCCTCCGCTTCCAGCCGCTCGCGCGCCTCGACGCAGACATGCACCTCGGAACCGGTCGCGATCAGGATCGCCTCCGGCGTCTCGGTGGAGGACTCGAACAGGACGTAACCACCCTTGGCGGCATCCTCGTTGGGCTCGTACGTCGGCACGCCCTGACGGGTCAGCGCGAGGCCGTGCGGGGCGCCCT